>CAJBSQ010000238.1 GCA_903958265.1 uncultured Planctomycetaceae bacterium | reverse complement strand
TGCACGGCGGGCAACAGCAGGCCGATCAGCGTGGCGATGATCGCGATCACGACGAGGAGTTCAACAAGCGTGAACCCCTGCACCCGGCGGATGGCTGGCTGACGCATGGGATCTTCACCCGCTGTCGTGCGGGGCTCGAGTTGGGATCCGCTTTCTCTCGGGTTGGAAGTCTACACAAGCCCGGCTGAGTTGTCTCGCAGGTTCTGACGGCCCGGCCCCCGCGCGTTGGGCCGCGGAGACAAACTCCGGCGACTTTCCCGGTTGTGCCGGGAAATCCATCGTCCGCGATGGCGGGTGACGATACCCGGGGGTGGGGGAAGGTGGGGCCTGGACCGAGGACGACGACCGCCGGGATGAACGCCATAGCGAGCCACGATCGTCGAGACACCCGATGGGCCACGGCGGTTGTCGCACGGGTCACGCTGGCCTGCGCGGTCATGGTCTGGAGCGGCATGCGAGTGTCGGCCGCCGATGGGCGGGGCGCGGGCGGCGTCGGGCTGCCCGCGGCTCCGGCTGAGTCACCGCTGTCGACCGCCCAGCGGCACCTGCGGCTGGCCCGCGAGCATCTGGCCGCATCGTGCGAGATGCTCAAAGACTGCAACCGCCACGCGGTCGACGGCTACTACCTCGCCTGCGAGGAGGCCTGGAACGCCGCCTGGACGTACCCCGAGTCGAGAGACATGCTGATCGACGCGGCCGATTGCTACGCCGACGGGCTCGCCGGACTGCTGGAGGCCGCCCGCCGGCACGACCGGCTCGGAGCGGGTGGCTTGTGGATCGGGCCCCGCGGCAGGCCGATCCTCGTGCCCTACCGCCCCCAGGCCCTCTCCGTCGATGCCGGCTCAATCGCCTCGATCGAGCCCCAGGGACAGGCCGACGACCGCCGGCTCTCGAGACGCCATCTCCGCGACGGCTTCGGTCTGCCCGTGGTCGTGCGGGTGGCCAACGGATCGACGGTCGAAAATCCCCAGGGCTTCGCGGCACCGCGGCAGTCGCTCGCGGCCACCGCGGTGCTGCGGTTCGCCGTGCCGGGCAACGAGAACTTTCTGGAGAAGTTTGCGGGGCCGGTGGCCCGCGACCATGCCCCTGCCGTGCTCGATCTGGCAAATCCGGTCGAGATCGCGGCGGTTCGCATCGGCAAGGCACGTCCGCACCTCGCTGCGGATCTGTCCGCACCGCTTTTGGACGTGCTCGACGGCACCCCGAAATCGAGCATCGCTGGTTTTCTCCAGCCCTTTGGAGACGGTAGCACGCGGCCGCACCTGGAGATGCTCGAGCCGCACCAGCCGGGCCGGATTCCGGTCGTGTTCATTCACGGGCTGGCCAGCGACGAGGGAACGTGGTTCGACATGATCAACGAACTGCGGGCCTGGCCGGAGTTTCACCGGCGTTATGAGCCGTGGGTCTTCCACTATCCCACCGGTGCCGCCTTCCTGCAGTCGTCGGCCGAACTGCGGCAGCAGCTGACCGCAGCGGTTCGGCAGTGTGATCCCCAGGGCACGGATCCCGCGATGCGAAACCTGGTGCTCGTCGGGCACAGCATGGGGGGCCTACACGCGAAGCTGCAGGTCGTCGCGCCGGGGGACCAGATCTGGCAATCGGTGGGCCGCGTGCCGTTCGAACAGATCCGACTGCGGCCTGAGCTGCGGCGGCAGGTCGCCCGTGCCTACTTCTTCGAACCGTTGCCCTTCGTCAACCGCATCGTGTGCATCGCGACGCCGCACAAGGGATCGGTGCTGGCCTCGCTCGGACTCGGGCGACTGGCCTCGCTCTCCGTGCGCACTCCTCCCGAGTCGAAGGCGATCCACGATGAGGCCGTCCGACTCAACCCGGGAAGCTTCCAGCGGGAGTACGAACGGGCGACGCCGACGAGCGTCGACCTGCTCCAGCCCGGCTCCATGATGCTCCAGTCGATCGATCGTCTCCGGCCACCGTGCTGGGTGACGGTGCACAGCATCATCGGCGACGGCCACTCCTGGTTCATAGGCGTTCGCGACGACTGTGTCGTGTCGGTCGAGAGCGCCCACACGCAGGGCGCGGTGAGCGAGATCCGCGTGCCCGCGACCCACACGAAGGTGCATCATCACCCGCGGGCGATCGCCGAGGTGCGGCGGATCCTGATCCAGCATCTCGCGGAGACGAGCCCGGCACAGGCGAGCGCGACGGGCAGGGCCGGCTCGGGCACCGCCGCGATCGTGCCCGTGGCTGCGACCGGTCCATAGGGGCCGGCGTTGAAGAGCCCCGTCGAGACGAAATCGGCCGCGTCAAGAATGTCGACGATGCCGTCGTACCCGAAGTCGCCCTCGCTCCAGGAGGCGGCGAGCCCGGTATTGAACTTGCCGCCGGCGAAGAAGTTGGCCAGGTCGAGGATGTCGACCTGGCCGTCGATGTTGGTGTCGCCCGGAGCCGAATAGGCGAATGCGATCGAGTCGCCACCAGCGGCGAGCCAGCCCACTGCCCGGGGAAGTCCCGCCGCCACGTCGGCCGCGACGGCGGTTGACGTAATCCCGCTGGTGCCGGTCCACGAGCCGTCGCCGCGGCCCTCGAG
>CAJBSQ010000237.1 GCA_903958265.1 uncultured Planctomycetaceae bacterium | reverse complement strand
GGCAATCTGGCGACGGGTGGCGGAGCGTTCAAGGTGTATTCCTGGGACGGCGAGTCGAGTCTCCTCGCCCCCACGGTGCCGTTTCAATGGACCGTTCCGGCAAACTCAACAACTTCGAGCGGAACTGGGGCATATCGATTCGGTGATTCCTTCGATGTCTATGGCTCAGGCACGAATATTCAGTTCGCGGCTGCTGGCAACACGACTGGAACGACGGGCGGCTTGGGGACTAGTTTCCGAAACAATGGCAACTTGCTGGTGGGTACGACCGACACCACCAACACCTTCACACTTTTCAAGGGTATGGCGAACACCGGCACGACTACGAACAACTACCGGCTTAGCCTTTCATACGTTGATGCCGACACGCTCATTGGCATGGAAGGAGGGGCCGCAAAACTCACGGATTTCATCTTCTCATCTGGCACGCAACAGGGCGTAAACGCGACGGTGATTTCGTCGATCCAGTCAGGGGCCGCTCCGTTGGGAGGCACCTCCGAATACCGGATAGTTGATTACGTGGCGATGGGCCCGAAGTCGTATCTCGCTGCGTTGAGAACCGGAAATGCCGGGACTGGTGCGGGTGCAAACATCGTCGACGTCTACGATATCACCTCCACGATGACGCAACTTTCCGGCACCAGCCCGGTGCTCGTTGCTTCTCTCTCTGTGACGACGGGCTCGAATGCAAACCCAGACGGTACCGGTCAGCTTGCATGGGGCGCTGTGACATATGAACCCGTTAACCAAATCTATTCTGCTCCGCTGTATGCGTTGAACACGAACAACGGCATCCAGGCCATGGTGTTCGCGGTCCCCGAGCCGACCACCACACTGGCAGCGGGCATATGCACCGTCGGCCTGGCTGGCATGATGCTGCGGGGACGGCGTCGCAGTCAGGATGCCTAGGCCGCACCGAACCGTTCGCCGCCCATCCCGTTCGGCAACCAGGCCACGCATCGCGTGGCTTGGTTCGTTTTCGGGCCGGCGAGGGTGCGGGATGGTTTGGAAGTGGTAGAGACCCGCGTTCGGCGAAAGCGGTGAAACGAGGGGCGAACTCAATCCCTTCGCTGGCGCTCCGGGCTTCCTGGCGGAAGGCGATGGGGGCGAGGGGCTGCCCGTGCCCGGGAGCCGGCGTATGACGCCAAGCGAAGCCAGGATGGCGAAGCGCCGGCGGCATCCGAGTGAGCGGAGGGCAGGATGCCCGTAGCGAACGTCCGGCGACGGGGCATGGGTAGCCCCGAAGCTGGGGTTGGCAACCTGAGCGTGCTGTGCCACAGGTTGAAAACCTGTGCTACGGTGAGACACACACAGGTTAAAAACCTGTGCTAAGCGGGGAACGGTCAAAACTCGTAGGCGACGCCCGGCTTCACGAACTCCACGCGGGGCAGATTCAGGGCCTTCAGTTCGCGGGCGATCTCAGCCGCGAACCGGGCCTTGCGGTGGACCACGATCCAGCGGACATCGCGGCGGAACTTCCGCACCTCCGCCGCAAACGTCGCCGGGCAGTGATGCCCTGTCGTGGCGGCCAGGTCGGCGTGGCCGTTGGGGAAACTCACCTCCAAGAACACGGCGTCGAGCCGAGGCGCCGCCGCCAGGTGCTCCCAGAACACGTCCGTCGGCCCGGTGTCGGACGGAAACGCCACCGCAGCCCGGCCGTCGTCGACGACAAAGCCGAGCGTGTCGACGCAGTGCGACACCGGAATGGGCGTGATGGTCAGCCCGGCCCGCATGACCGGCTCGTGAAGCTTCAGCGGCGTGCCCGTCACGAACCGGTCGTCGCCGGTCGAGAGCGCGAAGAAGTCGGGCCAGACGCGGCCATTGAAGACGTCGCGGTGGATGAAGTCGAGCACATCCTCCATGCCGAGCAGCTCCACGCAGTCGGGCCCCGGCACGTAGACATTCTCCAGGAAGATCGGCAGCGTGGCGATGTGGTCGACGTGCTCGTGCGTGATGAACACGTGCCGCACCCGCTCCTGCTTCTGCAGGTCGGAGACCAGGCCGAGCGAGCCGGCGTCGATCGCGATCTCGTCGTTGACGAGGAACGACACCAGAAACTGCGCCTCTGTCGGCGGGATGCTGGAGGGGAGCAGTTCGACCTTCATGGCGGCGTGCCTCCTAGGGCGCGGCAAAGAAATCACGGATCTTGCGGAAGATGTCCTGCACCTCCGGCGTGGCGCGGCCCACACCCGAGATCGCCTGCGTCCGCTCGGCGAGCCGCAGCTGGAGCGACCCACTCAGCGACTCCATCAGCTCCG
>CAJBSQ010000236.1 GCA_903958265.1 uncultured Planctomycetaceae bacterium | reverse complement strand
GGCATCGGGGTGTCGTGATGGGGAGCCTGTGGCGACGCCTTCAACGGGCAGCCGTGGTCGCCGTGTCGGTCGCGTCGGCGGCGGCCGTGCGGGCCGACGACGCCGCCGGCTGGCCTCTCCAGTTCCCGCAAGACTGGGATGGCCGGGGCACCGGAGGCGGCCTGGCGATCGTGCCGGCAGTGTGCTGGTGGGTCTGCGTGCTTGGCTGGATGCGAACGGTCGACTGGGTTTCCCGCGACGCGACCAAGCATAAGTTTACGCCGGCGTTCTGGGGCATGGTCTGCGGGCTGCCGATGTTTCTGGCGGCGATTCTCGCCTGGTGGATCCCGTCGGTGCTCGGCGGCCTCGCCGTGATGATCGTCGCCTGGATTGCGCCCTTCGTGACCTACGCCTTGATCCGCAACAAGGCCCTGCCACCGTCGGAGCGAATCCTCACCGTCGGCCACGGTCGGCGAATCCTGGCGAGGCTGCTCGCCCCCTTCGGCATCGAGATCGACACCGACTTCGACGAGGGCGACCTGATTCCGAAGGTGGAGCTCGCCGCCGTCGGCGGCAAGGATGCCGCGGAGAATTCGGCCCGGATCGAGGCGGCCGCGAAGCTGCCCGGCTTCGAAGAGGCCCGCAAGACCATGCTCGCGGCCGTGATGGCCCGGGCCGGCACGATGGTGATCGATCTCGACCCGGCCGGCATGGGCGTGCGGCACGAGGTCGACGGTGTCTGGGAAAAGCCGAAGGTCCGCCAGCCGCCGAAGAGCCGCCGAGAGAGGGAGTCGTGGGTCGAGGCACCCACGTCGAGCCTCGAGGTGGGTCAGGCGGTGGTGGCGGTGCTCAAGACGCTCTGC
The DNA here is from genome assembly GCA_903958265.1 of uncultured Planctomycetaceae bacterium. Taxonomy (GTDB): domain Bacteria; phylum Planctomycetota; class Planctomycetia; order Pirellulales; family UBA1268; genus QWPN01. The sequence continues at coordinate 7,888 of CAJBSQ010000236.1, read as the reverse complement.
GGCCTGCCGCCGGCGGCCCGCGACGCCAAGGCCTCCCCCTTCCTGCTGCAGGTCGATGGCAAGCCCCGCAACTGCCGGCTTTCCTCCCGCCGTCAGGCCGCCGGCGAACAGCTCGTGGTGCAGCTCGATCCTCCGGGCACGATCTTCAAAAAGCTGCCCGATTTGGGGATGCCGCAGCCGCTCGCCGAGAAACTCGTCGGCCTGACCGCCGTCGAGAAGGGGCTGATCCTCGTCTCCGCACCGGCGGGCTCCGGCCTGACGACCACGTTCGATCTCCTCGTGCAGTCGGCCGATCGGCTGCTCCGCGACTTCATCTCGATCGAGGATGCCGCAGCGCCCGCGCGGGAGATCCAGAATGTCAAACCGGTGCCGTATGATGCCCGGACGGGCGTCACGCCACTGGCGGCACTCGAGGGAGTGCTGCGGACCTACCCCAACGTGATCGTCACCCGCGACATCCGCGACAAGGCGCTCGTCACGAAGCTCGTCGAACTCGCTGGCGACGACAAGTTCGTGGTCATGAGCCTCAAGGCCACCGACGCGATCGACGCCGTGGCCCGCATCCTGGCCTGCGGCGTGCCTCCGCAGCTCCTCGCCACCACGCTCGTCGGCTCCGTCTCGCAGCGGCTCATCCGCAAGCTCTGCCCGAAGTGCCGCGAGGAGTATCCACCGCCCCCCGAACTGCTCGCCCGGCTCAAGCTCACGCTCGAGCAGCTCCCTCATCTCCGCAAGCCCTCCGAGCACGGCTGCCGGCTCTGCGGAGGCACCGGCTACCTGGGGCGGGCGGCGATCTTCGAACTCGCCAGCGGGCCCACCGTCCGCAAGGCCTTGGCCGCCGGCACCGACGCAGCGACCGTTCGCAAGGCGGCGATGCAGGACGGCATGAAGCCGCTCCGCGAGGCGGGCATGGCGCTGGTGCTCGAGGGCGTGACGTCGATGGAGGAGGTCCAGCGGGTGTTCGTGGCGGCCCAGCCGCAGCAGCCGCCGCCGGTCGTAGCCGCCAAGCCCAAGGGGGGCGAAAAGAAATGATCAGCCTGGCGTTGCTGGCCCTGTTCGTCGTGGTGACCTTCGCCCTGTGGCGCGAGGGCCTGTGGAGTTCGGCCATCATGTTCTTGAACGTGCTGGCGGCCGCCACGTTTGCCACCGCCTGGTTCGAGTGGGCCGTGGCCCTCCTTCAGCCGCGGCTGAAGAGCTACGACTACCTGCTCGACCTCATCTGCATCTGGGGGCTGTTCGCCCTGATCCTGCTGACGCTCCGGGAGGTGAGCGACCGCGTCTCCCGCACGAAGGTCAAGTTCCGCAAGCCGGTGGAGATGTTCGGCTGCCCGGTCGTCGCCGCGGCCACTGCCTGGATCGTGGTCTGCTTCACGGCCACGACGCTCCACACGGCGGCCGTGCCCCGCGACTTCATTCAGGCGACACCCGAGGCCCGGATGTTCTTCGGCCTGGCTCCCGACCGCCGCTGGCTGCAGTGGGTGCGGGGCTCGACGCTGCATGGGCCGTTCGCCGTGCCCACCAGGGCCTTCGACACGGGTGTCGTGGCCCCCGGCACGAATGCGGATTTCATCATCCGCTATGCCAACCGCCGCAAGCAGCTCGAGGCTGAGCCCGAACTCCGTGTGAACCGGTGACCCCGGTGGCCGACGAGCGAGCGACCGGCGCGATTTCCGACTACCGGCCCGTGAGCCCGCTGGCCGTCGCTGCCCTGGTGCTTGGCATCTGCTCGGCGATGGCCCTCGTGACCCGGTTCGCCTGGGTGGTGCCGCTGGTGGCCGCGGCGGTGGCGATCGCCGCCCTGGCCGACCTCGCCCGCCCGGGAACGGCCAAGGCGGGCCGGCTACTCGCGCTGGCCGGCATGGCCCTCGCCGTGGGCTTTGGCGCGCAGGCCGTCACCAGTGCGGCGGTCGACCGCTGGATCGAGTCCCATCGCGCCGGAGCGGCGGCCCGGGCCTGGATCGACGCCGTCCGCGATGGTCGCCCCGCCGAGGCGCTGGGCCTCTGCGGAGCCGCCGTCGCCTCGACCGCCTCGATGCCGCCGGACCCCACCGAGACCGACGTCGAAGTGCGGCGGCTCGAGCGATTCATCCAGCTCGACGCCGTGCGGGCGGTGGCCGCCTGCCACGCCACGCAGCCCGAGGTCACGAGCTGCCAGCCGCTTGGCACCGACGACAACGCCTGGACGGTGCGGGCAGCGCTCGCCTCCTGCGGGGGCGGCGAGGAGACACTGCGACTGGTGGTATCGCCGAAGACAACCGCGGCCGGCACGACGGGTGTTGTCGAGCGCTGGAAGGTCATGGCCATCGACCTCGAGCGGTGAGCGTCATGCCTCGCCGGTGAAGGGCCGGGCGGCGGCGATCGAATCGGCGCCCGCCGCCAGCATCGCCAGCCGGTCGAATCCCAGCGCCGCTCCGACCCCGGCCGGCATCGCATCGCCGTGCGCGGCGAGAAGCCGCTCCGGCACCGGCAGGACCGGCCGGCCACCCGCGGCCCGGATGCGGTTTGCCGCGGCGATCCGTTCCGCGAGCACCTCGGTGCGGGTCTCCTCCTCCCAACCGTTGGCCAGTTCGACCCCGGCAATGAAGAGTTCGAACCGAAGCGCCACCTCCGGGCGGTCGGGGTCGAGCCGGGCGAACGCGGCCTGCGCTGCCGGCCATTCCACCAGCATCGCCGGCCGGCCGTGGCCAAGCCGGGGCTGCACGGCTTCGGCGAGCAGCCGTTCGAACGCCCGGTTCCAACGCTCAGCCTCCGACTCTCCGGAACCGGGGGCGGCAGGCACGGCACCGAGGCGGCGGGCCGCCGCCTCGAGTTCGCCGGCAGTGGCTGCGAACGGGTCGATGCCGGCGTGCGTTGTGAAGGCCTCCCGGCAGGACATGCGATCGATGCCGCGGGTGTCGAGGGCCGCGGCACAGAGGGCCTCGAGCAGGTCGGCCGTGCCGTCGAGCGTGGCCGCGGGCTCGTACCATTCCAGCAGGCAGAACTCCACGTCGTGCTGGCGGCCCCGCTCACCGGCGCGAAACGACTGGGCAAACTGGTAGATGCATCCCGCCTCCCGCGCCAACAGCCGCTTCATCAGCGCCTCGGGGCTCGCCTGGAGAAACCGCGGTGCGGCGTCGCCGTCGAGGTGCACCGTGATCGGATCGATGTGGGCCTCCGGCAGCACCTCCCGTGACAGCACGGGCGTGTCGACTTCGAGGAAGCCGCGCGCGTCAAACACTCCGCGGACGGCAGCCCTCACCCGGCAGCGGAGTTCGAGAATGGGGCGAACCGTCATTCGCGCCGTGCCATGGTCAGCCCGCCGCAGCGGCCTTCGACGGGGTGAGTTTGGCCGCTGTCTCCCGGTAGACCAGCACCGGGCACGGCGCCCGCCGAACCACGACCTCGGCAACGCTCCCCATCAAGAGCCTCGTCACGCCGGTGCGGCCGTGGGTGCCGAGCACGATCAGTTCCGCTCCCTCGTCGGTGGCGATCCGCACGATCTCGCCGGCCGGATCCCCCATCGAGAGCCGATGCGTGAAGGGCACGGCTGGGTCCTTGGGCTTCACGTCCTCGAGCATCTTCAGGATCCGCTCGGAATCGGGCTCGGGGATCCCGTAATAGAGTTCCCCGCCGCCGTAGGCCAGCGGCGGCTCCTCGACGTGCACGATCAGCAGGGTGGCCCCCATCGACGTCGCGAGCGTGGCCGCGTGCTCCAGCGCAGCGTCGCTGGCGGTGGAGAAGTCGGTCGGAAAGACGATCGTCTTGGCCATGATGGGATCTCCCGCGTGCAAGGTGATGAAGGCTCCTGCCGCTGGTCCGGTGCTCCAGCCGTGGGGATTATACCCCGGGCCGAGACGGATTCAGTGAAGCCGCATGCCCGGGAGGGCGCCGGAGTCGGGCGCGAGCAGGTAGACACCCGGGGCCCCTGCACCGCTGGCCGCCACCACCATGCCCTCGCTGAGCCCGAACTTCATCTGCCGCGGTGCGAGGTTCGCCACCACGACGGCCAGCCGGCCGACGAGGGCTGCGGGCTCATGAAAACCCTTGATGCCGGCGAATACCGTTCGCGTGGCGTCGCCACCGAGGCTGATCGTGAGCTTGAGCAGCTTCTTCGCCTCGGGCACCTCCTCCGCCGCCACGATCCGGGCGACGCGGAGGTCGATCTTCGTGAAGTCGTCGATGGTGCACTCCGCAGCGAGCGGTTCGGCGGCGAGGGGCTCGGCGGAGTCGGTTGCGGCAGGGGCGTTGGCGTCCATCGGGGTTTCTCCTGGGATTGGCTGCTCGTCGACGGCGGCGGCCTTCGACGCATCGATGACCGCCGCGATCTGGGCGGCCTCGATTCGTTTCATCAGCGGTGTGAAGGGGGCGACCGGCAGGCCCGCGAGCGGCGTCTGCGACTCCTCCCACGAGCGGATCGCCCCGCCCACGAGTTCGCCCGCCTGCGCCGCCAGCGTCGGCAGCACGGGGGCGAGATAGACGGCGATCTGGCGAAACAGATTGAGTGCCACGCTCGCCACGTCCTGGAGCCGGCCGGCGGCCTCGGGGCCGGCCTTGGCCAGCTTCCAGGGCTGCTCGGCGTCGACGAAGGCGTTGGCCCGGTCGGCGGCGAGCATCACCAGCCGCATCCCGCGGGCGAAGTCACCGGCCTCGTACGCGGCAGCAATCTCGATGCCGTCCGCGGCTGCCTGATCGAAGAGGCCGCCGTCGGCGGGATACGTCGCGGCCAGCCCCGTCGCCTCCAGCCACCGCGCGGTACGGCTGGCCAGGTTGACGACCTTCCCCACGAGGTCGGCGTTGGCCTTCGTCATGAACTCGTCGAGGTTGAGGTCGATGTCATCGATGCCGCCGGAAAGCTTCGCCGCGTAGTAGTAGCGAAGGGCGGCGGGATCGAGGTGGTCCAGCCAGGTCCGCGCCAGCACGAACGTGCCACGGCTCTTCGACATCTTCTGCCCGTTCACGGTCAGGAAGCCGTGCACGCGAACCTTTGTCGGCAGGGCGAGTCCGGCCGCCTCGAGCATGGCCGGCCAGAAGAGCGTGTGGAAGTAGACGATGTCTTTGCCGATGACATGGTGAATCTCGGCGGGCGTGCCCGCGTTGCCTCGGCCCCACCAGGCAGCCACGTCCTGCCCGTGAGACTCGCACCATTCGGCCGTGGCTGCCAGGTAGCCGATGGGCGCGTCGAACCAGACGTACCAGTAGTGCCCGGGGGCATCCGGAATCTCGAAGCCGAAGTAGGGGGCTGGTCGGGAGACGTCCCAGTCGCGGAGGGGCTCGCCGAGGAAGTGGCCCGTGAGGTAGTTGGCAATCCGCGGATCGAGGGCGCCGCTCGACCGCGTCCACTCGGCGAGGAAGCCATGGAGCTGTTCGATCGTCACGAACAGGTGCTCGGCCGAACGCACCTCGGGCCGCGCGCCGGAGAGCGTGCTCACCGGATCGATCAGGTCGGCCGGCGCGTAGGTGGCCCCACACTGTTCGCAGGTGTCGCCGTACTGGTCGGCCGTGCGGCATCGGGGGCAGGTGCCCTTCACGAACCGGTCGGCGAGGAAGGTGCCGGCGGTCGCGTCGTAGAGCTGCTGCACGTCGCGGGAGACCACGAGCCCGCGCTGCCGCAGCGCCCCCCAGACCTCGCCGCAGAGCCGGCGGTTGGTGGGGCTGTCGGTGGAGCCGTAGTGGTCGAAGTCGACCTGGAAGCCGGCGAAGTCGGCCAGGTGAGCCTCGCGCATCTCGGCGATCAGCTCCCGCTCGCTACGGCCCTCGGCGCGGGCGCGGATCATGATCGCCGTGCCGTGCGTGTCGTCGGCGCAGAGATAGATGCAGTCGTGGCCGCGGAGCTTCTGGAAGCGGACGAAGATGTCAGTTTGAACGTACTCGACCAGATGCCCGAGATGGATGTGGCCGTTGGCGTAGGGGAGCGCTGAGGTGACGAGGATGCGGCGTCGAGGGGAGGCTGGCATGCGGTGAACGCCGGGGCGAGGGGGTCGGGTGCCGGCGGATTGTAGGAATCGGTAGGGAATCGAGGAAATGCCGGCCGACTGGGCAAGGCCATTGGGGGTGAAAGTGGGCTTGTCGCTCCCCGGGGCCGCCGCCACTATCCCGCTCCCCCGCGAGCCACTTCCGGACGCGCGGGTCAAAACGGCAAAGCCACCGCACCAGCCCGTGGAGTGACCGATGATGCGTCTGCCTTCGATCGCGGCCTGGATCGCCGCCTTTGGCTGCGTGGCCTTTGCTCCGCGAGCTGAAGCGAATCCGGCCGCGGCGGCCCGCTCTGGCGAGGTGCTGCTGCTCGATTTTTCGGCATCGTGGTGCGGCCCCTGCCGGCAGATGGGCCCACTGGTGGCGGAGATCGCGGCGGCCGGCTGGATGGTGCGGCATGTTGACGTCGATCGTGAGGCAGACATCGTCCGCCGATTCGGCGTGACGGGCGTCCCCTGCTACGTGCTGCTCGTGAAGGGGCACGAGGTCGGCCGCATCAACGGGGCGACCACCCGAGACGAACTCGAACTGCTGATGGCGAAGGCCGCGGCGCCCCTCGGGGCCGCGTCTCCCCTGGCGGGCCCGGCCGCCCAGCCGGCCGCCGAACCGACTCCGATCCCGGGGGTGCCCGTGCCCCTCGCCGCCTCGCAAACGCATCTGGACACCGAACCGGCCGTCGTGCCGGCACCGGTTGCCGCCGCAGCGCCCCGAGTGGTCGAACCTTCCGTGTCGCCGCTGGGTACGACTCCCCGCGGGCTCGCCAACACCCGCGGCAGCCAGACGCCCCCCCTGGCACCACCTCTCGCCGACGCCCAGGCCGGCGCGGGCAGCCGCGCTGAACTGGAGCAGCGGCTCCTGAGTGCCACAGCCCGCCTCCGCGTGGAAGACACGACCGGAGTCTCCTGGGCCACCGGCACCGTGATCGACAGCCGCCAGGGCGAGGCTTTGATCCTGACCTGCGGCCATGTCTTCCGGGATTCCGAGGGCAAGGGGCGGATCGAGGTCGATCTCTTCGGGCCCCAGGGGCCGCGGGGCATCGCCGGCCAGGTGATCTCGTGGGACCTGAAGCGCGATCTCGCGCTGGTGAGCATCTTCACCGAAGCTCCGATCGGAGCCGTCCGCGTCGGCGGCACCGACCATGTGTCACCGGTCGGGGCGCCGGTCGTCACGGTTGGCTGCGACGGTGGCAAGGATCCGACGATCCACCACAGCCGGATCACGGCCGTGGACAAGTACCTTGGCCCCGCCAATCTCCAGGTCGCGGGCCAGCCCGTGCAGGGCCGCTCAGGTGGCGGCCTGTTCGCCATCGACGGCACGCTGATCGGTGTCTGCAACGCAGCCGATCCCGCCGACAACGAGGGCCTGTTCGCTGCGCTGCCGTCGATCCACGACCAGCTCGACGAGGCGGGCCTCACCTTCGTCTTCCGCAACGTCTATCCCAGCAACGGTCTCGACGTCGCAGCGGCCCCGCACGTTCCGAGCATGGCCTCGGAGATGCCGACGGTGTCGTTCGACCGTCGCGACCGCGCCGATGCGGTGCCGACGGCATCGACAGCCGCACTGGGCGAAGGCCTCGCGGCCCTCCCGACCGGGGTGCCGGCGGCCGCCGCGGCTGCGGACGGCGGTCCAACGCCGCCTCCCATGCCTCGACCGTCGCCCCCTGTTCGGCAGGCTTCGGCCGCGGCCATCTCCCCGGGTGAGGCCGCCCTGCTCGATCACGTGCGTCAGCACGGCGGTCAGGCGGAGGTGATCTGCATCGTGCGACCGCACGGTTCGGCCGACGCCTCAAGCGAGGTCTTCGTGCTCAAGGGGGCACGGACCGACTTCGTCGATCATCTCTCGCAGGCCCACCACGGCCAGGCCGCCGAGGCGCGGTCGGCGTCACCGACCCGCTCCGATGTAGCCGCCCTGCCCGCCGCCAACCCACTGCGGTGACCAG
>CAJBSQ010000235.1 GCA_903958265.1 uncultured Planctomycetaceae bacterium | reverse complement strand
GGTCCGATTGCTGGCAACGGCATCCGCCAGAAGCGGCAGGATGTCTCCGAGCGTCACCTGGACGCCCCGATCGGCCGATTCCTCGACAACACTGAAATCACGGAGCGCGAGGTCTGGCTCCGAATACACTCGTAACTGTCGCATCGCCATGGGCACGCTCCCTTGCCGTGGGCCTCGCGGAAGCGGCGGGCGGGCCACAGGGCCCAGCCGTCATCCTGACGGTCACCGTCTCCACGTACAGGGTCTATCGGCCGCCAGAGGCGTCAGGGTTTGGCCGATTTCCCCAGTTATGCGGAAAGAGCGGGCCAGGAACGTCGGGGCCTGGCAAGGTGGAAGGATTGGGGGCACTCAGCCGGGCCCAGACAGCGGCTTCTGGCTGGCGACCCGGCCGGCCCGAAACGCCTCGCCGATGCTCGTGGGGACGAGCGCCTCGGCAAGGATGAGCCGGGCCCGATTCTCCGCGGTGGCGGCTTTCATTTCCTGTTCCCGAGCGATGGCGACGCTGCGTCGTTCCTCGGCCCGAGCCCGGGCCACGCGGGTATCGGCCTCGGCCTGGTCGGCCTGGAGCCGGGCGCCGATGTTTTCCCCGACCTCGATGTCGGCGATGTCGATCGACACGATCTGGAACGCCGTCTGAGCGTCGAGGCCACGCTGCAGCACGGCCTTGGAAATCTTGTCGGGATGCTCCATGACGTCGAAGTGGCTCTCCGCGGAGCCGATCGACGTGATGATCCCCTCGCCGACCCGGGCGATGATCGTCTCCTCCGTCGCCCCGCCAATGAGTTGCTGCAGGTTCGTGCGAACGGTGACCCGCGCCCGGATCTTGAGCTCCACGCCGTTCCTGGCGACCGCCGAGAGTGTGGACTTGCCGCTGGTGATGTCGGGGCAGTCGATCACTTTCGGGGTGACGCTGGTTTGCACCGCGTCGAGCACGTCCCGACCGGCGAGGTCGATCGCACAGGCCCGGTCGAAGTCGAGGTCGAGATCGGCCCGTTGGGCCGCAATCAGCGCGCGGATCACGCGGGGCACGTCGCCGCCGGCGAGAGAATGCGCCTCGAGCCGTCGGGCCGTGATGTCGGGGCCGAGGCCGGCCTGCGTCGCCATGATCCGGGCCTGCACGATCGTCCGCGCGTTGACCTTCCGCAGGCTCATGCCGAGCAGCTCCATGAAGGTGACCCTGGCCTTCGACCAGTAGGCCTGGAACCAGAGCTGCCCGTAGTTGAAGACGAGCAGGAGCATCGTCAGGGCAAAGAGGCCCACGAGCAGCGCCGCGCCGACGAAGACTTCGGCGGGGAGGCCTGCGGGACGGTCGTTCACGGGGAAGTTCTCCAAGGAGGCGGTCGCGGGCCGTCGAAAACCCGACCGTGCAAGACTAGTTCGGGGTGGGCCCCGGTGAAAGCAGCCGCCTTTTCCGCGAAAATCAGCCCGTGATCCAGCCCCCGCCGAGGAGTCGGTCGGCTGCGTAGCAGACGGCCGGCTGGCCCGGCGAGATAGGCCCGGGAGAGTGTTCGGGGCCGCCGGTGAACTCCGCCCGGAACCGGTCTGGGCCCAGCGGCGTCACGATGGCCGGCGCGGCGGTCCGCTGGGCGCGGCACTGGACGAGACACTCAAAGGGCTCGCTCGGTGGGCTTCCAAGCCACGTCGCCTCGGCGGCGATGAGGTCCGTCTCGGGCACCTCGGCCCGGGGGCCGACCACCACCCGGCAGGCATCGGCCTCGATGCGGATGACGTGCAGGGGTGAGCCCGTGGCGATGCCCAACCCCTGCCGCTGACCCACCGTGAAGTGCTCGATGCCTGGATGCCGGCCGAGCACCCGCCCGGTGGCGTCCACGATCTCGCCGGAGCGGGAGCCGCCGAGCCGGTGCGCCACCAGTCGGGCATGCTCGCCCGGGGCGACGAAGCAGATCTCCTGGCTGTCGGGCTTGTCGGCCGTGGCCAGTCCGAGCGCCGCCGCCCGCGCCCGCACCTCGTGCTTCCCGAGTCCGCCGACCGGGAGCAGCATTCGTCGCAGTCGCTCCGGCCGGATGTCGAAGAGCACGTACGACTGATCGCGGGCCAGATCGAGGCCGCGGCGGAGTCGGGGGCCGTCGGGCCCATGATCGAGGCGGGCATAGTGCCCCGTGGCGACGGCCGCCGCCCCGATCGCGTCGGCGTGGTCGAAGAGCCGGCCAAACTTGACCCACGAGTTGCACCGCACGCAGGGGTTGGGCGTGCGCCCACGGCCATAGTCCGCCGCGAAGGCATCGATGATCCGGTCGAAGTCGGCCGTCAAGTCGAGCGCGTAGAGCGGGATGCCGAGCCGGTCGGCCACGCGGCGGGCGTCGAGGGCGTCGGTGGGGCTGCAGCATCCCTGGTGGCCTGGCCGCGGCGAGACCACGGCGAGCGGATGGGCCGGCTCGGCGGCGGGCAGCGGGGGGGACGCATGCCGCATGAAGACGCCGACGCAGTCGTAGCCCGCGTCAACGAGCAGGGCAGCGGCCACGCTCGAGTCGACGCCGCCCGACATCGCCACCAGGATCCGTGAGCCCGCGGGGGGCATGGTCACGACCATCGATGCGGCGTTTGTAAGGCTCACGCGATCAGTAGATGATCACACTCTCCACCCGGTGCGGAGCGAGCCGCTCGCGTCCACCGAGCGGGGCGATCTCGACGAGGAACGACCCGCCGAGGACCCGACCTCCTGCCGCCTCGACCAGCTTCATGCAGGCGGCCGCCGTGCCGCCCGTCGCCAGCACGTCGTCTACCACCAGCACGCCGGCGCCGGGCTCCAGCACGCCCCGGTGCATTTCCAGGCGATCCCGGCCGTACTCCAGGTCGTAGTCGAGGGCGATCGTGTCGGCGGGAAGCTTGCCCGGCTTCCGCACCGGAATCACGCCCACGCCGAGTTCCAACGCCAGCGGGCCTGCGAACAGGAATCCGCGGGCCTCGACCGCCGCCACGGCGGTCACCCCGGCGGTTCTCCAGGGCTCTGCCAAGGCCTGGATCGCCGCTGCGAAGGCCGCTGCGTCGGCGAGCAGCGGGGTGATATCGCGAAACAGGATTCCCGGTTTGGGGAAGTCGTGAATCGGTCGGATGTGGCGGGTGAGGTCCATGGAGGGAGTGTCGGGTGTCAGGCGCCGTGACGCAACTGGATCCGCGCCCGCGGGCCGCCGTCGATCTCCACGGCCAGGCTGGCGAGCGTTTCCGACTCGATCTGCCGCACCCGTTCCCGTGTCAGGCCGAGGATCGCCCCGATCTCCTTCAGGGTCATCGGCTCGTTCCCTGTCAAGCCGAATCGTAGCTTGATGATGGTCCCGGCCCGCTGGTCGAGCTGGTCGATCCGCGTGAGCACGTGCCGCAGCGTGTCCTGGTCGATCATCACGTCGGCCGGACAGCGAGCGTTTTCATCACGAATCAGTTCGCCGAGCGACCAGCCACCCTCGGCCGAATCCACGTGCGGCGACGAATGGTTCACGTCAATCGCCTTTTTGATGATCGGGAGCTTCTTGCGAGCCAGCCCCAGGCTGCGAGCCACCTCCTCCGGCGTCGGCGGCCGTCCGAGAGTGTCGTTGAGCCGGGCCGTGGCCCGCCGCCACTTCGAGAGGATTTCGACCATGTACGCCGGGATGCGGATCGTCTTGCCTGAGTTGATCAAGGCCCGCTTGATCGACTGTTTGATCCAGTAGCTCGCGTACGTGCTGAACCGGGTGCCCATGGTGGGGTCGAAGCCCTCGACGGCCCGCAGCAGACCGAGGTTGCCCTCCTCGATCAGGTCCGGGAGGAGCAGGCCGCGGTTGGCATAGCCGCGGGCGATGTTGACCACGAGGCGAAGGTTCGCCCGCACCATGTGATCGCGGGCCAGGGCGTCTCCCTGGGCGATCGCCCGCGCCAGTCGCTTCTCATCGTCGGCCGTGAGCAGGGCCGTCTCGTTGATGTCCCGCAGGTACGTCTCCAGGGGATTTTGAACGGCAGTGACAGACGGCTTGCGACGAGGTGACGGCATGGCGTGGTTCGACTAAGGGACGCTGCGGTTCGGGAAACGCCGGTGGCCTGGCGGGAATCCGCCTACGGGCGACGATGCCGGAGGCGTCCGGCACACGGGAAGGTATCGGCGCCGGAAGGCGACAACTGCACAAGCCTGGAAGGACGGGCATGCGGCGCGGGCTGTGACGGATGCACAGCCTGTGGCGGTCGCGGGTCGCAGATCAGTCGGGGTCGTGTCGGGTCACGCCGGCACCGATCGTGCGATCGAGAAACTCGACGAGCGCGACGGCCGCCGGAGTGCCGCGGGTGGGGGTCGTGGCAGAGATCGCGGCGTCGATCAGCACCAGCGTGCTGTCGACGCCTGAGGCAGTGAGCGCGGCGTCGAGCCGTTCGCTCTGTTCGGCAGCGATAGTCGCCTCACGGCCGCCGTGCACGATCAGCGTGGGAGGGTCATCCGCCGTCACGTGCGCCAGCGGACTGGCCCGCTGGGCGACCTCACGAAACTCCGGTAGCGGGCCGCCGACGAGCCGGCTGGCTGGCGAGCCGGGGCGGTCATGCTGGCCGCCGAGCGAGGGCAGATGGGTGGGCGCATCGATCATCGCCACCGCGGCGACCGCGGTGGCATCGACCTCCTCGGTGGAGTTCGGGTGGGTGGGGCCGGCGGCCGGCTGCGTGTAGGCCACGAGGGCGGCGAGGTGGCCGCCGGCCCCGGAACCAGCCAGGCAGATCCTCGTCGGATCGATGCCCCAGGTGCTTGCTTCGGCCGTGATCGCGGCGACCGCCGCGAGGCAATCGTCGAGTTGGGCCGGAAACACGGCGGTATCGCTCGAGCGATACCCGATGCTCGCCACCGCATAGCCATCGTCGGTCAACCAGATGATGGGGCAGTCGTCCTTGGAGCCGCTCTTCCAGTCGGGGCCGTGGATCCAGATCACAAGCGGCAGGCCGGCGCCGGTGCATCCGTCAGGCAGGAAGAGGTCGAATCGCTGGCGAGGATCGACGGAGTCGCCATAGGCCTGATCTCGGTGGGCGATCAGCGGCGGGCCCACCGCCGCTCCGCTCGACTCGGCCAGCGGAAAACTGGACTCAATGGCATTTTCAACCGCCGGCGTCGCACGGATCGGCAGCGCTGCCGGGATCATCGCGTCGACGCGGGCGGCTGGGGGATCGAGTTCCACGATGCCGCGACGCAGGGTCCGCCGCTGGAGCCGCCGCGACGCTCGCGACGGCGCCTCGGCATCGACCGGCAGCGGTGCATCGGAGGCCGGTCTCGGATCGTTTCGCCAGGCGAGCTGGACGGACGACCAGTCTGTGGCGCTGGCGTCGGAGGCCATGGCACCCAGCATGGCGGTGAGCACCGCCACGAGGCAGGCAGGAACCGCCAGGCGGTGTCGCCTGGCGGCAGCAGCGGCGGATCGGGGCTGGTGGACTGTCATGGCGGTGCCGGTGCCTTCGCTCGGCCAAACATTCCGCCATCGTACCACGACTGTGCCGGCCACCCCGCGTCGCCCGGGGTGCGGGCGACGCGGGATTCGAGGCCGGTGTGCGTCACCGCCGCGCCGGCATCTGCCCGGAGGGCGTCAGCTCATCGATGATCCGCGGGATGTACTTGGCGAGCACGTCGGCGAGTTGGTCGCGGTCGATGCCCTTCGAGCGGGCGATGTCTTCGAGCTCGCGCTGGCCGAAGGCATCCTCGATCTGCCGACGTTCGACCGGCTTGTTGGGGCCCGTGCGGACCCACGAGTCGACCTGGTCGCGCATCCCCTTCTCCTCGAACTGCTTGACGACCTCGGGCAGCTTCTGGGCGCCGCCACCGCCGAAGATCTGGGTGAGGATGTCGGACAGATCATTGGGCGACGGCATTCCCTGCGGCGGCTGTTGGGGCCGCTGCTGAGGCTGAGGCTGCCGCTGTGGAGCCTGCTGCTGGGGCTGCGCCTGCTGCTGCGCCGCGCCTTCGAGGACCTGCTTCAAGATTTCGCCGAGGATGTCCATCGCCGTGCTCTCCGTGGATGCGCTGCCGCCCTTCTCGTTCGCGACCCGTGGCCAGTCGGCCACTCCACTGCCGCGGCCGATTGGCCGTCGAAATACGCTACCAGATCGCATCGGCTGGTGCGCCCTTTCGGCACTTCACGGCAGCGCCGCGGCCTCGCCTCCGTCGCGAGTACCGAGTGCCCGCCAGACGGCCAGGTCGACATCGTCGCCCACGGTGCGGGCCGAGCCGTCCATCATCGTGGCGGTAACCAGGCCCGGGTGGTAGCTGCGGGCCGTGATGGCAGCGCAGGTTTTCGCTGTCGCGCTCGACCCCTCCTGCCGGGAGTTGAAGTCGATGTCGTACTCGAGGCCGTTGGCCTGATGGGGCACCCGCGTGTTGGGGGCGAACGTGGTGGTGATGCCGGAATGGTGCACGCGGCCGTCGGGCCACTCGGTGTGCCCCGTGCAGTCGTTCGTCAGGGGGCCGAGTTTGGCGTCGCCCCCCGACGCGAGGCTGCTGACGGCCGAGGGAGTGGTCGGGGGCGTCGGTCCTGGATCCGCCGCGTTGCGAACGTAGGCAGTGAATGCCTTGGCCTCTGCGGTGCAGAGGGTGTTCGTGAGACCGTCGGCGAAGCGACCCGTGGTGAACCTGGAGTTGGGGTGGAATGACCCGTCACCCCCCGCGCCGGTCGCCGGATCGTAGATGAACCAGGTGCCGACGTTGAAGGCGTGGTTCAGCGGATGCACGAAAGGAACGCCGTTTTTCGTGCGGGCGACCGGGGAGCGTTCCGCAGGACAGATGAAACTCGCGATCCGGGCGTCGCGGACGGCGGACCAGTTCTTCGTGGGATCGGGAGTCCCGGTGGTGAATCCGTCGTCCCAGGCCACTTCGAGGTTCACCCGCACCGCCGTGGCTCCCTCTTCGAGATAGGGCAGGATGCGACCGTGCACCGACCACGAGCCGTTGTTGGTCGTGAAGGCGGTGCCCGGCGTGTGGAGCATGCTCGGTGGAAAGTGTCGGCGGGACGACTCGTATCCATGCACCGCCAGCGACAGCTGCCGGGCGTGGTTGAGGCACTGCGTTCGTCGGGCAGCCTCTCGGGCCGACTGGACGGCGGGCAGCAGGATTCCGATCAGCGTGGCGATGATCGCGATCACGACCAGCAGTTCCACCAGGGTAAACCCAGCTGTCGGGGTGCGTGATTGGGCCGTGACGGGCATCGCGAGCTCGCAGCCGGGATGGCGTGGGCACAACGCCTCGGGATCCTATCGGCGGTGGGCCCCGACGGCGCGGTGAATCCTTCACCGCGGGCGGCGAAGTTTTCCCCGGCCTGCGCTCATCAGTC
>CAJBSQ010000234.1 GCA_903958265.1 uncultured Planctomycetaceae bacterium | reverse complement strand
CGTCAAGCCGATCGGCGGCCTGCTGGCGGGCCTCGGGCTCTACTCGGGGGCCACGGTGCTCGGCGACGGCGGCGTGGTGCTGATCCTCGACCTGCGGGGCCTGCTCCGCATCGCCAAGCTGCCACCGGCTGTCCACGAAGCTGAGCCAGCGAGGGCACCGGCCGCTGAGATCGCCGACCGCTATCTCGTCTGCGGCACGTTCGGAGGCCGCCGCATCGCCGTGCCCCTGGCCGACGTGGTGCGGCTGGAGAAGTACCGGCTCGACGAGGTGCAGGCCGTGGGCGATCGGCGCGTCATCCGCCGCGGCGACATCTTCACCACGCTGGAAGACGCCGACTGCCTGCTTGGCGCGGCCACGGCTCCGGCCGCCGCGACGATGAGCGTGGTCGTGCTCAACGAGCGGTGCGGCGGCTTCGGCCTGGCGGTGGGTTCGATCATCGACGTGCTGGCAGCCGAATCACGAGTCCTGCCCGCGTCATCGCCCGGCGTCGCCGGGATCCTCGCGCTCGGTGGGATCGCCACGGAAGTCATCGATCTGGCCGCGGCGGGCCAGCCATCATGAACGCACCCCAGCATCACCGCTGCTGCACGTTTCGCGTCGGCGACGCCTGCTTCGCCATTCCGGCCGATGGCGTCGTCGAGGTGCTGCGGGGCGGACGTCCAGCCCGCGTGCCACTCGCCCCCGAGGCGATCCTCGGCCTGCTCCACCTCAGGGGCCGGATCGTGCCGGTGGTCGATCCTGCGGCCAGTCTGGGCGTGATCCGGGAACTCCCCGAACGCCGCACGCACCTGGTGATCTCGCTCCAGGACGACTGGTATGGCCTCGTCATCGACGAGATGATCGACGTCGTCGAAATCCCAATCGACCGGATCGAGCAGCCCACGGCGACCCTCGAGGGCGCCGGCGATGCGGTGGTTGGCGTCTACGCCGCCCCGGACCGGCTCGTGCATCTGCTCGATCCACAGCGCATGATTCAATCACTCGTGCGGCCGCGGCCGCAGCACCTCGACAGGCAGGGAGTCTTCCATGGCAGATCGTAGTACCTCCGGCGGCTGGCGTTCGTTTCTCACCAACCCCCTGCTCCTCGCGCTCTTGGGCGTGTCGCTTATCCCCATGGCATTCATGGGAATGACGAGCTATCGCAGTTCCTCGGCGGCCCTCCGCGAGCAGGCCTTCAAACAACTCGACGCCATCAATACCGTGACGGCGAAGTCGGTCGAGCGGTATTTCGAGACGATGCGGCAGCAGCTCACCGTGCTGGCCGAGGGGCGGACCGCGCGGGAGTCGCTCGGGGCGTTCCGGGATGGCCTGGCGACGATCCTCGCCGACGATTCGGTGGACGACAAGGCACTGGCCGCGGCGCGGCGGGGATTGGAATCGTTCTACGAGGGGGAGTTCGCGGCGGAGTATCGGCGACGGACGGGCGACACGGTCAGCCTGACGCCACTGTGCGACTCACTCGACGACGAGTCGGCCTTTATTCAGGATCTCTACATCCGACGCAACGAGCACCCCATGGGCTCGAAGGCGGCGCTCGACGCGGCCGACGACGCCTCGGCCTATACCAAGGCGCATGCCCTCTACCACCCGTTCTTCCGGGGCATCTGCGAGCAGTATGGCGTCTACGATGTGTTTCTGATCGATGCCGGGTCGGGCAAGATCATCTACTCGGTCTCCAAGGAGGCCGATTTCGCGGCATCGCTGCGGGAGGGGCCGCTGGCCGCGTCGAGCCTCGGGGTCGCCTTCCAGCAGGCGGCGGCGAGCGGCCGCCGCGACGCCATCGCCTTCGGCCAGTTCGCCCGCTACCTGCCGTCGTGCAACGAACCGGCGAGCTTTCTTGCGGCGCCCATCATCGAGGGCCGACAGGTGGTCGGCGTGCTGGCATTTCAGGTCCCCATCGACAAGGCCGATGCCATCATCGGTGAGACGGCGGGCATGGGCCGGACCGGTGAAACCTATGCCATCGGCGCCGACCGGCTGTTCCGCTCGAACTCGCGGTTTACCAAGGAACTGGGCGCGAAGACCACGATCATCAACCCTGATTTCAAGGTCGATACGGCCGCCGTCCGGTCGGCCCTCGACGAGGGGAAGTCGGGCACCGCCGAAGCGATCGACTACCAGAAGAAGCCGTCGCTGGTGTCGTGGCGGCCGGTGACTGTCCACAAGGATCCCTCGGGCAGCCGCGGCGACGTGCGCTGGGCGCTGATCTCCGAAATCAACACGGCCGAGGTGTTTGAACCTGTCAACCGGCTGCTGAAGGTCGGCCTAGCCGTCTTCGGGCTGACGTCCGCTGCGGTGCTCGGCATCTCCTCCCTGATCGCCCGCCGGCTGACGCGGGAGTCGGTCCGTCAGGCTGCGCTCGTGGGCGGGATCGTCGACAACACGCATGCGCTGGCCAGTTCGTCGGAGGAACTCACCAGCGTCAGCCAGCAGATGAGCGCCGCGGCCGAGGAGACGACCGCCCAGGCCTACCTCGTGTCGGCGGCCGCCGAGCAGGTCAGCGGCAACGCCCGGACGGTGTCGGGATCGATCGACAACCTCGTCGCCAGCATCCACGACATTGCCAAGAACGCCCAGGACGCGGCCACGACCGCCCGCCGGGCCGTGGAGATGGCGTCGGTCACCTCCGGCACGATGGCGGCCCTTGGTCGTTCGTCGACCGAGATCGGCGCCGTCATCAAGGTGATCACGTCGATCGCGGAGCAGACCAACCTCTTGGCGCTCAATGCCACCATCGAGGCGGCTCGGGCGGGTGAGGCCGGCAAGGGCTTTGCCGTCGTCGCCAGCGAGGTCAAGGAGCTTGCCCGCGATACGGCCAAGGCCACCGAGGAGATCGGCGGCCGGATCGAGTCGATGCAGGCCGACACGCAGCGTGCCGTGGCGGCGATTTCCGAGATTGGCAAGGTGATCGAGCAGATCGACAGCCTGCAGACGAGGATCGCCGCGGCGGTGGAGGAGCAGTCGGTGACCACCAGCGAGATCAGCCGCAACATCTCCGAGGCCACCACGGGATCCTCGGAGATCGCGGAGAACATCGTGCAGGTGGCCCAGGCCGCCCAGAGCACGGCGGAGGGTGCGGCCAACACGCAGGTCTCGTCTCAGGAACTCTCGCGGATGGCCCAGGCGCTGCAGCGGCTGGTGGACGAGTACAAGAAGAAGTAGCGTGCTGTGGTTCGGTGAGCGCCGGCCGGGATTCCGGCCGGGACACGGAGGATCCCAGCGGTGCGAGCGCTCGTTGTCGACGAATCGAAGCCGGCCCGAAGCATCGTTGTCAGGATGCTGCAGGGGCTCAACTTCGCCTGCACCGAGGCCGGCCACGGCGCGGAGGCACT
>CAJBSQ010000233.1 GCA_903958265.1 uncultured Planctomycetaceae bacterium | reverse complement strand
GATCGTGGCCGTGTTCGTGATCGCGAGCCGGATCCCGGGCGGCTGGCCGGCGGCCTGGGATTTTGCCATCGCTCACGACAAGCTCCGCTTGTTCGACTTCTCATTCGATCTCGCCAATCCATACACGTTCTGGGCGGGGCTGTTTGGCGGCGCGGTGCTGAGCCTGGGCACGCACGGCACCGACCACATGATGGTGCAGCGCTACCTCAGCGCCCGCGGCGAGCGGGAGGCGGCGCGGGCACTGCTGACCAGCGGCATCGTGGTGTTCCTGCAGTTCGCGCTCTTCCTGGGCATCGGCGTGCTGCTGGCGGCCTTCCACGGACTCGGCGGCGAGGCCCCGCCAGCCCGGCCCGACGAGGTCTTCGCGACCTTCATCGTCACCCACTTTCCGCGCAACACCGGCCTGGTCGGCCTGCTCCTGGCGGCGATCCTCGCGGCCGCGATGTCGACGATCGCCAGTTCGCTCAATGCGTCGGCATCGTCGCTGGCTCACGATGTCTGGCTGCCGCTGCGGGCTGCGGCGGGCAGGCGAGAGACACTCGCTCCGGCGGCGGCTCTCGCGCTCACCCGCTGGTTCACGGTGGCCTTCGGCATCGTGCAGATCGCGGTCGGGATCGCTGCAGCATCGATGGATTCCACCGTCGTGAGCCGGGCGCTGACGATTGCCGGCTACTCAGCCGGCCTGCTGCTCGGCGTGTTCGTGCTCGGCGTGGTCACGCGGCGGGTGGGACAATCCGCGGCGCTGGTCGGCGCGGCCGCGGGGCTCGCCGCGCTGCTCGTCGTCCAGTTCGTGCTGCCGGGGCAGGGGGTGACAATCGCCTGGCCCTGGTACGCGCTGGTGGGTTCGTCTGTCACGGTCGTCGTCGCCCTGCTCGTCACCCCACTGTTGCCTCGCCAGGAGTTCCGCTCATGAACCACCGGGTTGCAGGCACGCGCCTGCTGATCACTGCGCTGACGATCGCCTGGAGTGCCACGACGACCTGCGCGGCGGACCTCCCGAGGCTCGATCCGGCCGCCGCTGGCTTTGATCCCGCACGGCTGGCGACGATCGATGGGCTTATCGAGGCGACGCTCGCCGAGAAAAAAATGCCCGGCTGCGTGGTCTGCGTGGGCCGCCACGCCGGCATCGCCTGGCTGAAGGCCTACGGCCGCCGCGCGATCGAGCCAGCCGACGAGCCGATGACGACCGACACGGTGTTTGATCTTGCGTCGCTGACGAAGCCCGTGGCCACGGCCACGGCGATCATGCAGCTCGTGGAATCGGGCCGGGTGCGGCTTGCGGATCCGGTGGCGCTGCACATCCCCGAGTTCGCTGCCAGCGGCAAGGAGAAGCTCACCGTGCTCGACCTGCTCACGCATCAGAGCGGCCTGATCGCCGACAACCCGATCGGCGACTACGCCAACGGGCCGGCGCAGGCGGTCGAGCGAATCTGGGGCCTTGCCCCACTCCACCCCGCGGGCACGAAGTTCATCTACTCCGACGTCAACTTCATCGTTCTCGGCCAGTTGGTCGAGCGGATCACCGGAGAGTCGGTCGCCGCCTTCTCGAAACGGGTCACGTTCGAGCCCCTAGGCATGACGGAAACGGGCTATCTGCCGCCCGAGCCGCTGCGGGCCCGCTCGGCGCCCACGGAACAGCGAGACGGGAGCTGGATGCGGGGCGACGTCCACGATCCGCGGTGCTGGAAGCTCGACGGGATCGCTGGCCATGCGGGGCTGTTCGGCACTGCCACCGATCTCGCCCGCTACGCCACGATGATGCTCGGCGACGGCAGCCTCGACGGCGTTCGGGTGCTCGCCCCGGAGACGGTCGCGATGATGACCCGCGGCTGGCGGGTTCCCGGGGGCGGGTCCCGCGGGCTCGGCTGGGACAAGCGGAGCCCACTGTCGAGCAACCGCGGCGACCTGCTCTCCGAGCGGGCGTTCGGCCACGGCGGCTTCACCGGCACGGCCCTCTGGATCGATCCGACGGCCGATCTCTACGTGATCTTCCTCTCAAACCGCGTGCATCCCGACGGCAAGGGGCTGGTCAACCCGCTGATCGCCCGGATCGCGTCGGCGGCGGTGGCGGCCATTGTGGAGCCACGGGCCCAGCCGCAGGCCGCGAGCGATCGGCCAGTTCTCACCGGCATCGACGTGCTCGTCCGCGACGGCTTCCGTCCGCTCGCCGGCAAGCGGGTGGCGGTGATCACCAACCACACCGGCCGCGACGGCGGGGGGCGCAGCACGGCGAGCCTGCTTGCCAAAGCCGACAACGTGCAGCTCGTCGCGATCTTCGGGCCGGAGCACGGGGCCAGCGGCACCTTTGACCAGGCCAACGTGCCGGACGGCAAGGACGAGGAGACGGGCGTTCCCGTGAAGAGCCTCTACGGCAAGACGAAGCGACCCACGGCGGAGATGCTCGCCGAGGTCGATACGCTCGTGTTCGACATTCAAGACATCGGCTGCCGCTTCTATACCTATGTCTCGACCATGCTCGAGGCGATGAAGGCGGCGGCCGAGCATAAAAAGGCCTTCGTGGTGCTCGACCGGCCAAACCCGATCGACGGCGTCTCGGTCGCCGGTCCGGTGGTGGACGAGGGTCGCGGCACGTTCGTCGGCTGCCATCCGATCCCGCTCCGCCACGGCATGACGGTCGGCGAACTCGCGACGATGTTCGCAGCCGATCTGAAGCTCGACCTCGACCTCACCGTGATCCCCTGCGAGGGCTGGCGGCGGGCCGATGCGTTCGATGCGACGGGGCTGGAGTGGGTGAATCCGTCGCCCAACATGCGAAGCCTTACCGAGGCCTTTCTCTACCCGGGCATCGGCCTGCTCGAGTTCACGAACCTCTCGGTGGGCCGCGGCACCGACACCCCCTTCGAGGTGGTCGGCGCCCCCTGGCTCGACGGCCGGCGGCTCGCCGACGCCCTGGCTGCGCGGCGGATTCCGGGAGTGGCGTTCGTGCCGGTGCACTTCACGCCCAGGGCGAGCACGTTCTCCGGCAAGGAGTGCGGGGGCGTGAACATCGCCGTCACAAACCGGGCGGTGTTCGACCCGGTCCGCGTGGGCCTCGAGATCGCCGTGGCCCTCCGGCG
>CAJBSQ010000232.1 GCA_903958265.1 uncultured Planctomycetaceae bacterium | reverse complement strand
CGCCTTCGATCCACTCAAGGTGACCGTGCGGTGCATCCCGATGGAGGGCGACGACGAGCCGGGCACCTGCGTGGTGACGGGGAAGCCGGTGCCGCGGCGGAGTGTGCTGGCGCGGTCGTATTGACCGGGCAGATCCCCCGGCAGGGGTTCAACGCCGGGGCTGGTCTGAGGTGGAGGCCGTGGGGCCGCGGCAGTGGATCGACGTCGCGCCGGCCAGGGCTCGCGGCCGATCGCGGTGTCGGTCAGACGCCCCTGCCATGCTGGAATGGCTATAACGAAGGGGGTCGGTCGATGGGCGGCCGACCCGCTGCTGTGCCGCTGGGATGTCGTTGCGCTATGGCCTGGGATGGACTGAGCGTGTGGCGGGTGGTGGCGGTCGCCGCAGCCTACGGAGTGGCCGTGGGGGCGGCCGGCGGCTTCCTCACCCACGCAACGCCCTGGAGGGTCGGCGACCTGGTGGTGAATGCCGCCCCCGCTGGCCCCGTTCCCCGAGCCGAAACCCCTGAAACCCACCATGCCTTCGGCACGATCGGCACCGGCGGCACCGGTGAGTACGAGTTCGTGGTGGAAAACTCGGGTTCCGCGCCGCTCACGCTGCGTCGCGGGGTGACGAGCTGCACCTGCACCGTAAGCGACTTCGACTCGGCCACCGGCGGTTCGCCCGACGGCGCAAAAGTGGTTGCGGCCGGTGAGGGCACGAAGATCCGCGTGCAGTGGAAGGGCAAGCCGCCCGGAGGACCGTTTCGCCAGCAGGCGACGATCCTCACCGATGACCCGCGGCGACCCGAACTGGTGTTTGTGGTCGAAGGCACCGTCGTGCCGACCTGGCGGGCGGTGCCCGACATGCTCACGCTGCCGAGGATGTCCGCGGCGGGCGGGGAACAGGCGACCGCGGACGTATTCACCTACGGTCCCGAGCCGCCGCAGGTGAGTGAGGTAACGCTCGACGATCCGCAGTTCACCCAGTTTTTCTCCCTTGCCACGGAGCCGCTTTCCGCCGACCAGATCGCTGCCGAGGCGGGGGCCACGGGGGGCTTTCGGCTCACGGTCCGCGTCCAGCCGGGGCTGCCTCTCGGAACGCTCAAGCGGACGGTCCGGGTTGGGTTTTCGATGCCGGAAGATCTGGTGGCCGAGGTGCCACTCGAGGGCACCGTCGGGGGTGACCTTGTCTTGGCGGGCCCGGGATGGGATTCCTCTCGGCAGGCCCTGCTGCTGGGGACGGTCTCCGGCAAGATGGGCCTGCGCACGAGGATCTTCCTCACGGCCAAGGGACCGCATCGCGACAGCGTGCGGCCGTCGGTTCGGGAGGTGGTTCCCGAGTCGCTCCAGGTGACGGTGGGCGAGGGCAGCCCGATCGGCACGAGTGGCGTGGTGCGGATTCCGATCGACATCGTCATTCCGGCAGGAAGCCGGGCTGCCAACCACCTCTGCTCCCAACAGGGACCAGCGGGCAGGATCGTGCTCGTGACCGGCCACCCCGAGTCGCCGGAGTTTTCGATCCCGGTCTGTGTGGCCATCGGTCCCTGATCAACCATCATGAAATCACAGCTTCCCTACCGTTCGCTGCCCGTCGTCGGCCTCGTGAGCGTCGTGGCGCTGGCCTGCCTCGCGGCAGCGCCGCAGCGCGGAGCCGACGTCGGTGATTCCGTCGTGGAGACGTTCCGCGAGCGGAACGGCGGGATCTTCAAAGACTGGCCGACACCCACGGCCGTGGTGGTGTTCACCGGCGAACTCGACGGCTACATCGAGCCCTGCGGCTGCACCGGCAAGGAGAATCAGAAGGGTGGGCTGAGCCGCCGCCAGAACTTCCTGCGGGCGATCGGGGATTCCGGCTGGCCGCTGGTGGCCGTGGACGTCGGCAATCAGGTGAAGCGGTTCGGCCGGCAGACGGAGGCCAAGTTTCAGTCGATCGTCGACGGCCTGCGGGCGATGCAGTATGCCGCGGTGGGGTTTGGTCCCGGCGACCTGCGTCTTCCGGCCGAGGAACTCGTGGCCGGCGTGGCGGCCGTGGGCGACCAGCCGTCGCCCTTCGTGAGCGCGAATGTCGGCCTGCTGGGTCTCGATGCCGGGATCACCCCTGCGTATCGCGTGGTGGAAGCGGGCGGCCTGAAGATCGGGATCACGAGCGTGCTGGGCGACAGGGAGATCGATCGCATCAAGACGGCCGACGTTGAGTTTGCGCCCGCCGCGGCGGCGTTGGCGAAGGTCGCGCCCGAACTGGCCAAGGCAGGCTGCGACCACCAGATCCTGCTCTCCTGGGCCGGGCCGGAGGAGACGAAGGCGCTGGCGGAAAAGTATCCGCAGTTCGACATCGTGGCCACGGCCGGCGGCGGGGACGAGCCGCCGCTGGAACTGCCGGTATTACCGGGCGGGGCGACGTTCGTCGAACTCGGTCACAAGGGGATGTTCGCGGTGGTCATCGGTTTTTTCGCCGACGGGGCGAAACCGATTCGCGGGCAGAGGGTACCGCTTGATGCCCGCTGGGGTGAATCGAAAGACATGATCGACCTGCTGGGGTCGTACCAGAAGAAACTGGAGACGCTCGGCCTCGACGGGCTGGGGATGGTGCCGATCCGCCATCCGACGGGGCGGCGGTTCGCGGGGAGCGAGGCCTGTGCCGAGTGCCACCAGCATGCCTACGACATCTGGAAGGACACCACGCATGCCACGGCGCTGACGACGCTCGAGGAGCAGAAGCCGAGGCGCGACGGCGATCCGGAGTGCCTCTCGTGCCACGTCGTGGGCTGGGCGCCGCAGCGGTTCGAGCCGTTCGAGGGGGGCTTCGCCGGCATGAAGACGACGCCGCAGCTGGCCCATCAGGGCTGCGAAAACTGCCACGGCCCGGCGGCGGCCCACACGGCCGTGGAGCGGGGAGACGTGCGGGCGAGCACTGCCGAGCGGGATCGGCTGCGGCAGGAGCTCGTGCTCACACTGGCGACGCCGGAGGGCAAGCAGAAGGCGGTGAATAACTGCCTGGAGTGCCACGACCTCGACAACAGCCCGCAGTTTGACTTCGACGAATACTGGCCGCAGGTCGAGCACAACGACCCGGAAGAGGGCGTCGCGCCGCAGGCCGAGCCAGCCACGGCCTCCACGGCCCCCTAGCTGCGGGGAAACCGGGGACGGGAGCGATTTATGGGACGTGCCCTCGCCGGTTTCGTTCGGCAAGGGCGGTGCTGCCTTCGGCTACGGAAGATCGCTCCCGTCCCCGATTTTCCCTTCCAGTTCCACCCGCAGCCGCTTGCCGAGGGCGGCCGCGTATCGCCCCAGCGTCTCAAAGGTCACGTTCGGGCGTTCACCGCGTTCCAGCTTGGAGAGCGCCGACCGATCGATGCCCGTGATTCGTTCGATGTCACCCAGCGTGAAACCCCGTGCCTCGCGGGCCGCCCGAAGCGCCGAGCAAACCTTGCCCACCGCCCGCGTCTCGGCCAGGAGGGCCCGGGCACGGGCCTTGATGCTCGGTAACTCGTCGGCGATTCGATTCCGCACGTCGTTGAGTGCCTGCGCTTCGGTCGCTGAAAGTCGCGTCTGTCGCTGCACGCGGATGATTTTCCGGGGCATGTCACTCCTCGAGTTCGTAGGCGGTGATGGGGTAGATCGTGCTGTCGTCAAGTTCATCGAAAATGACGATCAGCGTGCGACCCGTCGACGTCTCTCCGATTGCGATGTGTCGGCCGGTTGACCGACTGCGATCAAACGCGTGCGGATGAAAAATGATCTCTTCGAACTCTTCTCGCGACACGCCGTGATCCGCGAGGTGTTGGACATTGCCGTCAGGATCATCCTCGAGATCCCAGAGGATCCTCAACGGTGCCATGGTATTTTAATTCCATGCCGGGGCGGCTCGCAAACATGAACGTATGTATCTATCTTGAACCAGCCGCAGGCCAAGCCCCCGGGGGGAGGTGTGCAGCCTGCCACAGCCGCCCGATGGCCGCGTCAGCGACTCCTGGCCCTACGCCATGAAACGGTAAGACAACGGCCGTCAGTGAGTTTCCGCCACGTTTCCGCAGGCCTGCCACGCACCACCGGCGTGACCCAAACACGCTGGCGAAAGGGGGAGCATCACTCCCTGTAGCTCTTCGGGCTCCGGCCGACCCAGCGCTTGAAGGCCCGTGAGAACACGGAAGCGTCTTCGAATCCCACCTGCCGCGCGATCGACTCCACCTTGTCGTCCGTGCTCGCGAGCAGGTGCTGGGCGCGCTCGATCCGTAACGACGCGAGATGCTGCATGGGGCTGCGGCCCAGTTCCCGGAGGCAGACGCGGCGGAACTGCTCCTTGCTCGTGGAAAAACGCTTCGACAGCGTGTCGAGCGTCCAGTCGGTGGTGAGATCGCGGGCCACCTCCTCCCACACGGCCCACAGCCGTTCGTCCACCTGCCAAGGTTGCGCGATCCGCTTCGCCTCGCCGTGGGCCAGTTCGATCCAGTGGTGAAGGAGCCGTGGATCACGGGCACCCTCCCACTGGACCCGCAGGCCAGACACGATTCTCCAGAGCGATTCCGCATCGCACCGCACGCGCACAGGCGACGCCGCAGAGACGAGCGGACGGACGTGCTCGGGCTCGTCGTAGCGAATCCAGGCGAAGCGCCACCGCGATCCCTGCATCGCGTGGAATGCATTGAGCACCCGTGGTGGTGCCAGGCACGCGACCCCCGCGCGGCTCGACTGCCACCGGCCGTCGAGCAGCACCTGGCCGCGACCCTCGTAGCACACCATCACGAAACTGCCGGTCGGCCGAACCCGTACTCGGCGGTACGGCAACGCCGCATCGGTGAGGCCAAGTCGCTTGATCCTGTGTACCCCGAGCTCGGGAAAGTCGTCGCGGGCCAACGACCACAGCCGGCTCCCCGGCCCGTCAGCCGTGGTCTCCGTCAGGTCGAGGTGGATCTCGCTCATCGGTCACTCCGGTCGCCCAGTCTACGCGGAGCCATCGAGCCACGTGGGGCGCCGGCGAGATGCCGGCGGGAACGGTGGGATTTCGGTCAGCAGCGGGCGGATTTTGGTCATGGACTCACGCCGAGAGGTGCAACTACGATGAATGGTCACCGGGCGAGGGGCTTTCGTAGAACTCATGAGGTCATCATTTCGCCGCGGCGGGTTCACGCTCGTCGAACTCCTTGCCGTGATCGCCATCATCGCGGTGCTCATCGGGCTCCTGCTGCCGGCGGTGCAGTCGGCCCGGGAGTCGGCCCGCAGAACAAGCTGTGCGAACAACCTCAGACAGCTCGGGCTCGCCCTCCAGAATCAGGTGAGCGCCAAGCAGGTGTTTCCCATGGGGGCGCAGACCGCGCTCGACAATACCGGACCGACCGTCAACGGCATCGCGTACGGCAACAAGCGGTGGTCATGGTTCGTCTACGTCCTCGGTTTCGCGGGTGAGTCGGCCCTCTACGACCTGCAATGGGCGCACTACCAGAGCTCGAAGTGGCAGAGCAGTCCAAGCGACGGATCGACGCTCTCCTACGTCGCCCTACCCGGCAAGACGACGGCAGTTCCCGGCTTTCTGTGCGCCTCGGATGCGACGAGTCCGAAACTCAACAGCCAGGACGGCCCGGGGTCGACCAACGACCAGGGATTCCACGGCAACTACCTGCTCTGCGCGGGCAGCAAGTCGTTCGGCACGACGGCCGAGAACTCGGCCCAACTCGATGGCGTGTCGTTTCCACTGTCGAAGGTGAAGCTCAAGGATCTCACCGACGGTCTCTCGAAGACGCTCGCCGCCAGCGAGATCATGCTCATCCCCGAGGCCCTCGGCGGCGGCCTCGCCTCCATCGACATCCGGGGGCGTTACCACAACAACCTTCACGGGGGCTGCAGCTTCAGCACGCTCTACCCGCCCAACACGACCGTCTCCGATCGACTGCCGTACTGCACCAACGTGCTGTACCGGGCGCCGTGCGTGGGGGGGAGCGGCGCCAATCACGTGATCGCGGCCCGCAGCTACCACCCCACTGGCGTGAACGTCGTGCTGGCAGACGGAGCCGTTCGATTCGTGAGCGATCAGGTGGACGTGGCCGTGTGGCAGGCGGCGGGCAGTCGGAACGGAGCCGAAGACGCGCATGGCCTCGACTAGTCTCGTGGGAGGCGTGCGGCTGTGGGGGGTGCTCGCCCTGATGGTCGCCGGCTGCTCTGGCAATGGCCTCATCACGAGCACGGGCCGCGTTCGCTGCGATGGCCAGCCCGTCGCGACCGGCGCGATCTCCTTTCATCCACTGGACGGAAAAACCGCCCCCCAGGGCGGGCCGATCGTTGCCGGCCGGTTCCGCGTCCGTACCCAGCGGGGGCGATACCGGGTCGAGATCGTCGCGACCCGGCCTCAGCCGGGCGGGGTGGAACTCACGCCGGGCATGCTTCCCCAGGAACAGTACATCCCTTCCCGCTACAACGCCGACTCGAAGGTCGAAGCGGACGTGAACGGGTGGTGGTCGAGCAGCGTCTCATTCGATCTTTCCACGGCGGAAGCCGAGTAGCGCCGGCATCCGCCCGCGACGGTGCTTTTTCGCGCACGCTCGATGTGGATTTCAATCATGGTGGAGCGGCCACACCCGGTTTAGGCTCCATCACAGAACCGGAATCTCGGTGATACAACGGTGGGAGTGACGCGAGAATCCCACCTCGAGGACGCACGATGCCAAATCCCTGGACTGGTCGAGGCAACCCCTACACCCGGGCCGAGGTTCTCGCTCGGCTGCAATCCACGCTGCAGGCCGGCAGGCCGATCATCGCCGCAGGCGCCGGTACCGGGATCAGCGCGAAGTTCCTGGAGAAGGGGGGAGTCGATCTGATCATCATCTACAACTCCGGCCGATTCCGGATGGCGGGCCACGGCTCGACGGCCGGCCTCATGGCCTACGGCGACGCCAACGCCGTGGCGATGGAGATCGGGGAGTTCGAGGTGCTCCCCGTCGTCGAGGAGGTGCCGGTCATCTGCGGTGTCCATGGTTCCGACCCCAGACGCCGGATGTGGCACTGGCTCGGGCGAGTCAAGGAGATGGGCTTCTCGGGCGTGAACAACTTCCCCACGCACTGTATCGTCGATGGTCAGTTCCGTCGGATTCTCGAAGAGACCGGAATGAGCTTCGCCAAGGAGGTCGAGATGATCGACCTCTCCCGGCGGATGGATCTCTTCACGATCGTCTACGTGGCCACTCCCGACGAAGCCCGGGAGATGACGCGGGCCGGGGCCGATGTGGTCATCGCCCACGTGGGGACGACGGTCGGTGGCTCGATCGGCGTGACAAACGCGACCTGCACGCTCGACGAGGCGGCGGTCCGCGTGCAGGCGATCGCCCGGGCGGCGCTTGATGAGCGGGGCGATGTGATCTGCCTGTCACACGGCGGCCCGATCTGCACGCCGGAGGACGCCGCCTACATCAACCAGCACACCGACGTCGTCGGGTTTGTCGGGGCGTCGAGCCTGGAGCGGCTGGCCTTCGAGCGGTCGCTTCCGGAACTCACTCGCCAGTTCAAGAACATCCCGCTCGGCAAGCGGACCTAACCTGCCGGAGCGCGACGCATGGCCACGATTGCCGTCCTCGGCACGCTCGACACGAAGGGCCTCGAACACGCCTTCGTGGCGGAGCGGATCCGCGCCCAAGGCCACGGCACGCTCCTGATCGACGTCGGCACCGGGGCCGAGCCGGCCGTCCATCCCGACGTGAGCCGGGCCGAGGTGGCGGCGGCAGGGGGCATCGACCTCGCGGCGATCGTCGCCCGGGGCGATCGCGGCGAGTGCGTGGTGGCGATGGCGGAGGCCGCGCCTCGG
>CAJBSQ010000231.1 GCA_903958265.1 uncultured Planctomycetaceae bacterium | reverse complement strand
GTAATAGATTTCGTCGGGCGCCGTATCCGCGACGATCGCTGCAAGAGCGGTATGGTCGGTAGCGTCTGCGGTGCGATGCTGCACATTCTCAAGATGAACGTGCCGTCGCGATACCGTGATCACGCGGTGCCCCTGGGCAAGCAGTTGAGCGGCCAGAAGAATGCCGTCCTGCCCCGCCCCGCCGATCACGAGGCACCGCATCAGTAACCCACGATCTCGATTTCGGGCAGAGGGAAGATCAGCCTTCCTCCACGCTCGAGGAACTCCCGCTCGCGCTGCACGATGCCGTCTTTGAAGTGCCAGGGTAAAACAAGCATGTAGTCGGGCTGCAATGCGCGGCCGTCTGCTTCCGAAATGATCGGGATCGCGGTTCCTGGGGTGAAGCGGCCCCACTTGTCCTCGTTGACGTCCGTAATCGCCACGATGTCGCTAGGGCCGAGGCCGCAAAACTGCAGGATCACGTTGCCCTTTGTCGATGCCCCGCAGCCAACAATCCGCTTGCCGCTGCGCGTCAGGGATTGAATGAGCCCGCGAAGTTCCTGGCGGTGCTCCCAGACTCTCCGCTCGAAATCACGGTACACGGCCGGAGTACCCAGGCCGAGGTGGGACTCCCGCTGCACCAGCCATGTGCAGATCGACTGGGCTTCAGGGTGGCGGGACTGCTGCCGGGCCGCCGTCACCGCAAAACTGCCGCCGTTGACCGCGTTCATCCACACGTCGACCACCTTCATGCCCTCGGCCTCGAGCATGTCGCGGACCACCGTGAACGAGTAAAACTCGACATGCTCGTGGCAGATCGTGTCGTACGAGTTAAGCCTGAGCATCGACGGCAGATAGCTCTGCTCAAAATGCCAAAGTCCATCCGTCGTGAGGGATTCACGGATATCGCCGATAAAGGATCTAGGCGACTCGAGATCGTAGAACATGGCGATCGAGGTGATGAGCGAGGCGCGAGCGTCGGACCCCAGTACGGCTACCAGGCGGTCTCGAGAGAAAAAGTCGACGATCAATTTCGTTTGGTCATCGTAAAACTGCCGGAACTTACCGGCAGTTGGGTCGACGCCGACTTTTCGGAGGCCCGGGGTCTGGTAGGACCTGAGCAGCGTGCCATCATTGCTGCCGATGTCGATGACAAGGTCACCTGACACGAGGTTGGCAACTCGCTCGAGCGAGTGACACTTGTTTCGTAGATGCTCGACCATCGAGCGATTGAGGCCAGACCGGTAGCCGTAGTTGTCACCGTACATCTCGCCAGCGTCGTAGCTATGGTCAAGTTGCACGAGGGTGCAGGTATCACACCAGACCAGCCGCAGCGGACCGTGGCTGACCGCCTCGTTGCGGGATCGAGGAAACACACCGGTGAGATACTGCTCGCCCAGGTCAACCACGCGGATCAGCCCTGTCCCGCCGCAGCAACGGCAGGTGGTCAAGCTTTTGATGGTGCTCATCGTGTCATCTCGCTACCCCGCCTACCAGTGGCCGCATACGGCACGGAAACTCGCGACCAGCAGAATCGTCGCACGCCGGCTGTGGTGCGGAGAATAAGTGGCCCGGGCCCCCTCCACAAGCCGCGCGGCGGGTGAGCGCTCTGGCCCCGGGGATGGGCAGTCCTTCAACACCCCGGACGACTGGGGTAGAGTGCGGGCATCCCGCGTGGTCCACCGGAAAGTGAATCAAAAGGCCGCATGTCTGCCCGCGACAAGATCAAGCCCCTCCCCGACCTCGCCACCACCCTTGCCGGCCTCCGCGGCCAGGGGCGGAAGGTCGTGCATTGCCACGGTGTGTTCGACCTCCTCCACGTCGGCCACCTGCGGTACTTCGAAGAAGCCAGGGCGATGGGCGATGTGCTCGTCGTCACCCTCACGACCGACAAGCATGTCAACAAGGGGCCCCATCGCCCCGCCTTCACCGAGCAGCTCCG
>CAJBSQ010000230.1 GCA_903958265.1 uncultured Planctomycetaceae bacterium | reverse complement strand
CTCACCCGTCGCCGCTTCTTCGAACAGGGCAGCCACCTGCTGGGAGGCGTAGCGCTGGCGTCGCTCGCCGCTCAGGATGCCGCCCGCGGCGCGGCCTCCTCGGGTGCCGCTATCGACCGTGTTACCGGCGTCATCGGCCCGCACTTCGCTCCCAAGGCGAAGCGGGTGATCTACCTCCACATGGTCGGCGGGCCGCCACAGCAGGATCTCTTCGACTACAAGCCGCAGATGGACGAGTGGTACGACAAAGATCTGCCGGAAAGCATCCGCAACGGTCAGCGGCTCACCACGATGACCTCGGGACAGACACGGTTTCCGGTCGCACCGTCGATCTTCAAGTTCGCCAGGCACGGCGAGAGCGGCATGTGGGTGAGCGAGGTGCTCCCCTGGACCGCGAAGATGGTCGACGAGATGTGCTTCATCCGCAGCATGCACACCGAGGCCATCAACCACGAACCCGCGATCTGCTACATGCAGACGGGCAATCAGATCGTCGGCCGCCCGTGCCTCGGCTCGTGGACGAGCTACGGCCTTGGCAGCCTCAACAGCGATCTGCCCACCTTCGTGGTGCTCGTGGCCCGGTCAACGAAGCCGGAGCAGGCACAGGCGATCGGCGCCCGGCTCTGGTCGAGCGGCTTCCTGCCGGGTGAATACGCCGGCGTGAGCTTCCGGAGCGCCGGCGATCCGATCCTCTACATCAACAATCCGCCGGGCGTGTCCGGTGCCGTCCGCCGCACCACGCTTGATGGACTGCAGGCGCTGAACCAGCGGACGCTCGACCGGATCGGTGATCCCGAGACGCGGACGCGGATCGCCCAATACGAGATGGCTTTCCGCATGCAGGCCAGCGTGCCGGAACTCACCAACCTCGCCGACGAGTCGGCCGCCACGCTCGCCCTCTATGGCGATCAGGCGACCAATCCCGGCACGTTCGCCAACTCGGTGCTCATGGCCCGGCGGATGGTGGAGCGGGGCGTGCGGTTCGTGCAGATCTACCTCAACCACTGGGACACCCATGCCAACGTCGTGGGCCGGCTCAGGAACGGCTGCAAAGACATCGATCAGCCCTGCCATGGCTTGATTCAGGATCTCAAGGCTCGCGGCCTCCTCGACGACACGCTGGTAATCTGGGGAGGTGAGTTTGGTCGCACTGTCTATTCCCAGGGTGGACTCTCCAAAGAAAACTACGGCCGCGACCACCACCCACGGTGCTTCACGATGTGGATGGCCGGCGGCGGTGCGAAGGGGGGAGGGATCCACGGCGAGACCGACGACTTCTCCTACAACATCGTCAAGGACCCAGTGCACGTCCGCGACTTCCATGCCACGGTCCTGCACCTGCTCGGTTTCGATCACGAGCGGTTCACCTACCGCCATCTGGGGCTCGACCAGAAGCTCACCGGCGTGGAGCATGCCCGAGTGGTGACGGATTTGCTGGCATGAGGCTGCGCGATTTCGAGGATTGTGGCGCGGCGCGTGCATGGTGAGCGTGGGTCGCACGCGGCTATACTTTAATGCTTTGAAATTGCTGCGGTCGACGGTCGTCGCCGCCACTCTCGCGCAGGAAGCCACCATGACCCGTTGCGATCGTCTGGCCCCCCTGGGGCTTTTCCTGGTGGTTGGCTTGTGCCTGGCCTGCGGCCAAACCTTCGCCGCCGACGAGCCGATCAAGGAAGCCGACCCCCTGAAGACGGCCCGCGACCTGCTCACCATCCCGCCGCGGCCTGCGCGGCCCCCGCTGCCGCCGAGCCAGTTGCCGCTGGAGGTGCTTGATGGCGAGCGGATCGTGCTCGTCGGCAACTCCAGCGCCGAGCGGATGAATCTCTTCGGCCACTTCGAAACGCTCGTGCACCAGCGGTTTCCCGGCAAGCACCTCGTGATCCGCAACTTTGCCCGCCCGGCCGACGAAGTGGCCAACCGGCAGCGGCCGGGCGACTACACGAAACTCGACGACCCGCTCGCCGCCTTTGGCGCCGACACCTACCTGCTCTTCTTCGGGTTCAATGAGTCGTTCGCCGGGCCGGGGGGCGTCGCCACGTTTACAGCCGACTACGAGAAGCTCCTCGACGAACTCGCGAGTCAGTATCCCCGCGACGACACGAAGGCTGCTCCGCGGTTCGTGATCGTGTCGCCCATCGCGGTCGAGGCCAGCGGCAGTCCGTACCTGCCCGATGCCGAGAAGCAAAACGATTCGCTCGCCCTCTACCGCGACGCCGCCAGGGCCGTCGCCGAGAAGCGGGGCCTCGCGTTCGTCGACCTCTTCGATGCCACCCGGAAGGAGTTCGCGACACAGCCGGGACTCCAGCACACGATTAACGGCTGCCACGTCAACGAAGCCGGCGACGCCTCCGTCGGCGGCCTCCTCGACCGGTCCCTGTTTGGCGGTCCCGCCTCCAGCCAGCTCTCCGCATCCGCATTTGAAAAGCTCCGCGCCGCAGTCAACGACAAGTCGTGGGTGCACATGCAGGACTACCGGATGGTCAACGGCTGGTATGTGTATGGTGGCCGTCGCACGTTCGACACGGAAACCTTCCCGCGCGAGTACGCGAAGATCCGCGGCATGGCGGCGGTCCGCGACGCCCGCATCTGGAACATTGCCGAGGGCAAGCCCGTCGCCGGCACGCCCGACGACTCCGCCACGGGTGAACTGATCGTTCCGAATACCCGGTTTGGTGTACCCGGGCAGGCCTACAGCGAGAACAAGGAGGGTGGGCCGACGATCCT
>CAJBSQ010000229.1 GCA_903958265.1 uncultured Planctomycetaceae bacterium | reverse complement strand
GCGATCACGACCAGCAGTTCCACCAGGGTAAACCCAGCCGTCGGGGTGCGTGATTGGGCCGTGACGGGCATCGCGAGCTCGCAGCCGGGATGGCATGGGCACAAGGCCTCGGGATCCTATCGGCGGCGGGCGCTGGATGGCGCGGTGAATCCTTCACCGCGGGCGGCGAAGTTTTCCCCGGCCTGCGCTCATCAGTCGTCGAGACCAAGCTGCCGGAGCTTGGTCCGGAGCGTCGCCCGGTCGAGGCCGAGGAGTTTGGCGGCGGCGGTGCGGTTGCCGCCGGTATGGGCGAGCGCCTCGCGGAGGAGCGTCGCCTCGACGAGCCGGACGGTGCGGTTGTGGAGGTCTGGTTCCGGCAGCTGGGCGAACTCCTGGCGGGCTGCTGCCGCCCATTCCCGCACGGCGGTGGCGAGGTGGTGTGTGGCGGCCGCGACGGGACCGCCGGCGGAGCGCCCGTTGACCGGGAGGTGCGATCGTTCCAGCGGGGCACCCCTGGCGACGACCGCGGCATGCTCGACGGCGGCCTTCAGGTCGCGGACGTTCTCCGGCCAGTCGCGGGAACGAATCGCGGCGATGAACTCGGCCGTGACCGCCGGCGGGATTCCTCCGGTGGCCGCGGCATGGCGGTCGAGCAGTTCGCGAACGAGCGGTTCCACATCGGCGCTGCGGTCCGCGAGCGATGGCACCTCGACCACGAGCGACCGCAGGCGCTCGGCGAGTCTGGGGATGAGGCCGAGAATCGTGGGGCGGTTGCCCGAGCCGGCGATCAGCCGCACGCCTGCGGACGGCGCGGCATCGAGCATGGCCGCGAGTCGCTCCTGGACGTCGTCCGGAGCGCAGGCGATGTCGTTGACGAACAGCGTGCCCCCCGCGGCCCGGTCGAGGAGCCCGCTTCCGGGGGTGAAGAGTTCGCCCATGTGCGCGGTCGGGGCGAGCGCCCTGAGGCTCGTGGCCACGAAGGGGGCGTCGTGCCGCGGGCCGTGGTCGTGGATCGCGCGGGCGACCAGGGATTTTCCGCTGCCGGATGGTCCCGTGACCATCGCCGGCCGATCGCTCGCGGCGATCACGGCGATCTGCTTGAAGACCACCTGCATCGCGGACGACGAGCCGATGAGCGTGGCCGGAGTAGCGTCGGGATCGAGAGCCTTTCCACCGGCGTGGCCGGCCACGATCGCGCGGGCGATCACCCCCGCCACGTGATCGAGTTCGAACGGCTTGACGAGGAAGTCGAACGCCCCGGCGCGGACGGCGCGGACGGCCGTGCCGAGATCTCCGAAGGCGGTCATGACCACGACCGGTGCGGCGGCGGTGACCGCCCGCAGGTCGGGAATCGCATCGATGCCGTCACGGCCCGGGAGGCGGACGTCGAGCAGGATGACGTCGGGAATGGTTCGTGCCGCTGCGGCCAGCCCCTCGGCGATAGTCGCCGCCAGGTCGACGGCGTGGCCCTCGTCGGTCAGCATTTCCCGCAGGCTCCAGCCGATGGCGGGTTCGTCGTCGACGACGAGGATGCGGCTCATGTGACCGGCTCCGGAGCAGGGGCAGGAGATGCGGGCGGGAGGTCGATCACAAACCGCGTCAGCCCGGCCGTGCGGGCCCAGTGCAGCGTGCCGCCGTGCTGCTCAGCGACCGCCTTGGCCACCGCCAATCCGAGGCCGATTCCTTCGGCCCTGCCCGTCACGAACGGCTCGTGCATCGCGGCGGCCAGCGCTGTCGGCGGGCCCGGCCCGTCGTCTTCGACGATCAGCCGAATGCCGCGGTTGTGATCCTCGCCGCGGAGCGTCACCCGCCCCCCTGGGCCGGCAGCGTCGATCGCGTTGAGGGCCAGGTTCACCAGGGCCGCGCGGAGGGCCTCGCGGTATCCAATCAGCTGCAGGTTCGCAGGAGCCGCAGAGGTGAGGGCCACACCGGTGTGGCCACATCGGGGGCCGGTCAGTTCACGGACCTCGTCGACGAGCGAGGCGATGTCGATCCGCGCAGGAATCTGGAACTGCGGCTTCCCCAGGGCGAGCAGTCCGCGCACCTCCTCTTCCACGATGTCCAACTGCCGACAGGCGACGGCCAGGCTGTCGTCGGTCTCGGGTGGGCCGCCGCGGGACGTGCACCGGCGGCGATGGAGATCGATGGCCAGTCGGGCCCCGGTGATGGCGTTGCGGAGCTCGTGCGCGAAGCCCGCTGCGAGTTGGCCCAGCAGCCGTTGCCGTTCGCCGGTGACGAGCGAACTGCGGAGCGACGCCAGTTCGACACTCAGCCGGTCGACGCCGCCGGCGAGCCGTTCAACCTCATCGACAGGGGTGGCGGTGGCCGTGGCGGCGACGAGCGTGGTGCCGAACTCACCGTGCGAGATCCGCTCCACGTGCCGCTCGATGGCGGAGATCCTGGCGGCGAGGCGACCCGTGGCGGCGAGGCCCAGGGGCACGAGCACCGCGAGGGTGGCGGTGGCGACGGCCAGCACCGGCCAGGCCGCTGCGAGCGAGGACTCGAGCAGGCCCTTCACCGGCGTGAGCACCAGCGCTCGTTCGGGACGAACCCCGGAGGCCCGCACGACGCCCACCGCATGCCGGCGACCGGCGATGGTGACGCTCCCGCCGTTGCCGACGGTCTCGAGCGCGCCTCGCACGGCATCGAGGTCGGCCTGATCGAGGGTCGACGATCCCGGTGCGTCGGCCACGTCGTCCCAGACGACGACGTGGCTGCCGGTCAGCCGCCGCAGGGCGTCGAGCACCGCAGGGGTGAGCGTGATCCGCGAGCGGCTCAGCGTTTCGACAATCCGTTCGCGGTCGCCGCGGGCCATGACGACGGCGTTCCGGCCGGCGAACCAGGCGGCGAACGCGACATTGGCGAGCACCCCCGCCAGCACCAGTCCGACCACGGGCGCAACCAGTTGCACGAACAGCGATCGGCCCCGGGACGAATGAACCATGCGCACGACAGCCGCTGCCAGGTGAAAATCACTCGTGAGTCATCGTACCGCCCAGGCCGCCGTATCATGGAGCGATGCCGTTTCCGAGATCGATCGCCGTGCTCGTCTGGCTCTGCGCCGCCGTCACGACCGGGGCCGACGACCGGTCGGTGCCCGGACCGCTGGTCGAGTTTGGCCCCGCCTCGGCCACGGCCCTGTTGTCCGGGGGCGGCCCCGAGGCCTGGGACCGCGACCTGCGGGAGCGGGGCTGGATCGTCCGCGACGGTGGTGGTTGGCGGCTCTGGTACACCGGATCCAATGTCGATCGCGACCCCGTCCGTCGCCTCGGTCTGGCGACGAGCCCCGACGGCCTCACCTGGACGCGAGTACCCTCGGGCCCGCTGGTCTGCGATCGCTGGGTCGAGGACGTGTGCGTCGTGAAGGCCCGCACGGCCGCGGGGGAACGCTGGCAGATGGTCGCCGAAGGGGCGGGGGATGTCGCCCACCTGCTGACGTCCCGAGATGGCCTCCGGTGGCAGGCCTGCGGGCCGCTCGACATCCGGCTCGCCTCGGGGGAACTGATCCCGGACGGGCCGCGGGGCACACCTACGCTCTGGTGCGACCGTGGCTGCTGGTACCTCTTCTATGAGCGGCACGATGACGGGGTTTGGCTGGCGACCTCGCGCGACTTCCGCACATTTACCAACGTCTGCGACGAACCGGTGCTCGCCTGCGGCCCCGAGGCCTATGATCGGCACGGCGTCGCGGTCGATCAGATCGTCAGGTATGGCGGCCGGTTCTATGCCTACTACCACGCCAGCCCCGATCCGGCGCGGGCCACGTGGCAGACGTGTCTCGCGGTGAGCGACGACCTCGTGCGGTGGACGAAGTACCGTGCCAACCCGATCCTGCCCGTGGATCCGAACCATCCCAAACGGTCGAGCGCCACGGTCGTGTTCGACGGCGACCGCCTGCGGCTCTACACGACCCATCCGGATCTACGGGTCAGGTTTTCTCTCGACCGGGTGGGCGAGGGCTGCCTCGACCGCTGACCGCGCGGGTTACCGCTTCACGAGTGCGTCGCGAATCTCGCGGAGCAGCACCACGTCTTCGGGCGGAGCGGCGGGGCCGTCGGGCTTCTTGTCCTCGAAGCGGGCCTTGGCCGTATTGATCGCCTTGACGACGAGGAAGATCGCCGCCGCGACGAGCAGGAAGTCGACCACCGACTGGATGAAGGGGCCATAGTTGAGAATCGGGTAGTCCTGCATCAGCATCACGGGCTTTCCGTCCAGCATCTCGGCGGTGCCGTCGGCGAGGAGTTTCGGCGACTCCATCCGGACTCGCCAGGCCAGGTCGTTGAAGTTCACGCCGAACTTCGACGTCAGCAGGTTCAGCGGCGGCATGATGATGTTCGCGACGAGCGAGCTGATGATCTTGCTGAAGGCACTGCCGATCACGACACCGACCGCCAGGTCGATGACGTTGCCGCGCATGGCGAAGTCGCGGAACTCCTTGAACAGACCCATGATGTCACTGGCTCCTGAAAGCGAATACGGAAGGTGGCGAAACAGTATGCCAGCCGCTCATCGAAAAGCACAACGCTCGCCGGCTGCGGCGGGTGGGTGCTAGAGTGCCGACGTCGGAAACCTAGCCACTGTCGCGAGTCGCGACCGGATGGCCCGTGAGGAGATCGCCGCCCGCATGTCCAGCCTCGGCCTCGCACTCTCGGGCGGCGGGTTTCGGGCCACGCTCTACCACCTGGGCGTGATCCGCTACCTCCGCGACAATGGCTCGTTGCCGTTGGTGGCGGACATCGCCTCGGTGTCTGGGGGCAGCGTGCTCGCGGCCCATCTCGTGCTCAACTGGGATCGTTACACCGGCAGCGATGCTGACTTTGCCGAGGCGGCGGCTGAGATCGTGCGGTTCGTGCAGTTCGATGTCCGCAATCGGATCGTCCGCCGACTCCCGCTGTTGTTTCCGTTGCGGCTGGTCGGCAAGGTCACCGGCTGGCGGGCATCGGGCTTCACGCCAAACGCCCTCCTGGAGGCGTATTACCGCCGGTTTCTCTACGGCGATCGCCGGCTCTTCGAACTCCCTGAGACACCAGCGCTGCACATCCTCTCGACGAACGTCAGCGATGGCGTGATGGCGGTCTTCGACCGCGACGGCCTGCACCTCCAGAAGCGGGAGCAGGGGGAAGCCGATCCGTTCCGGCACGTGGCCGGCCAGACCGCAAGCCTCGCGAAGGTGGTGAGCGCGTCGTCGGCCTTTCCCGGGTTCTTTCCCCCGGTGGAGATCACGGCGCACGACCTGGGCGTGCATGAGGGGCAGTTTCCGACCGAGTCCTTTACCGACGGCGGGGTCTACGACAACTTGGGCACGCGGGCATTTGCCTGGCTCACCAAGCACCGCGGCCGCTCCTACCACCGCGTCATCGTGAGCGACGCCGGCAAGCCATTTCACATTCTCGGCAACGCTCCGCTAGGGTTTGTTGCCCAGTCGATTCGGGCCACCGACATCCTCTGGGATCGCGTCTGGCAACTAGAGCGGGAGAACTTCGGCGACCGCAACGGCTTCTCGTTTCTGCCGGCGACGCACGTCACCGATCCGCACGTCGATCCGCATGCCGTCCACCCCGTCGTGCAGGCGGAGGTGGCGAGCATTCGCACCGATCTCGACCGGTTCAGCGACCTCGAGGTCAACGCGCTGGTCGCCCACGGCTACGAGGTGGCCCGCAGCCTGCATCGCCGGATTGGTGACAAGGCGCTGCGTCCGGTCCGCGAGGGCCCCCCCTGGGAGCCGCTTCCTGGGCGGCATTCGGTGCTGGGAGGCGGTCACGACGCTGGGCCCGGGCCGGCGGAGACAATTGCCACGGGCCAGCGAGTGGGCACCGCCCGGACCGTGGCCACCAGTTCGCCGGCGCGACTGGCCGAACGGCTCCGAGGGTCGAGCCAGCGGAAGGTCTGGTCGACCCTCCTCGACTGGTATGACTGGCCCACCTACCTCTACCTCGTGCTCGGTTTTCTGCTGTTTGTGTACGCGCCCGTGCGGTTTTACAAACTGCACCGCCACGCGGCGATGCTCACCAGCGTGATCGACTCGATTGCCAAGGGCGACCCCGACATCCGCCTGGTGCTCGACCTCGTCGAGACGAATCCGCTCGCCGGCTGGCAGCCGATCGATGTCGCTGAGTCAGACACCAGCACGGCCGACGACTACGCGGGGGTCGAGATCCTGTCGTGCAGCCGGATCAACGACCTACGGACCGCGTGGAGCGGCAGGCTGCGGCCCGACAGTGGCGGAAAGGTGCACTTTCGCGACCGTGTCACGCTACGGATCGACGACGATGCCAGACGCAAGCGAGGCATCGTGTTTCGGACGCCGCTTCCCGTCGAAGACGTCGAGTATTGGCAGCCACCGAGCAAGTATCCGATCCGTGTGCGGCGGGTGATGCTCCACGATGCCGACGGCCAGGAAGCCATTCACTACGAGTTCCACGTCGACCTTTCCCAGGCACCTCTCGCCGAGCCGATCACGCTGGAGCTTGCCGCCGTGGCCCGATACACGTCGCTGACCGCGGGCCGAATGCCGTTGGTGATGCAGTTTGATGCGGACCTGCTCACCGTCTGGATCCTGTTTCCCGAGAACCATCCCTATAGAAGGTATGAACTCGTGACCTACCCCCGGGACCGGCCGGAGGAGGCCGCCCCGTTGATCTCGAGGTACACCATCGACCATCCCTATGGGCAACTCATCGGCTGGTCGGTGATCACGCCACGGCGGAACAGAGTTTTTGAGTGCCGCTGGATGGCCGACTGATTCGCCGTCAGCGAAAGGCCCGCAGGCCGAGCCAGACGGCGGCGA
Source organism: uncultured Planctomycetaceae bacterium (assembly GCA_903958265.1). Classification (GTDB taxonomy): domain Bacteria; phylum Planctomycetota; class Planctomycetia; order Pirellulales; family UBA1268; genus QWPN01. The sequence continues at coordinate 842 of CAJBSQ010000229.1, read as the reverse complement.
GGCCCAGCAGGTTGGTTGACACGATGTAGGCGATGGCCGGAATGATGCGGGCGGTCGTCAGCACGTCGAGCGCATGGAAGGCGAAGGTCGAATACGTCGTGAATCCGCCCAGCAGGCCGACGAGCAGCACAACCTCCTGTTCGGCGGTGATCGTCCGGGAGCGGGCGAGGGAGTAGAGTGCGCCGAAGGCGAACGAACCGAGCACGTTGATGGCCAGCGTGGCCCAGGGAAATCCAGCGCCGAGCAGACGGCCTGCGAGTCCATTGCAGCCGGCCCGCAGGAGCGTGCCCGCCGCGCCCGCTGCGGCCAGCAGAAGCGTGTTCACCAGGGTGCTCATGGCATGCCTTCGGCCCGCCGGTGCCAGTTCAGAGAGACCTCCCCGGGAGGATGACAGAGAGCAGTCCGCGGGAACAGGGGGGACGCTGGAGGCCTAGGGAGGGGTGGCAGTCTGGGGCGGCGCGAACTTCGGGCCGTGGCATGCGTAGAGATCCTCAACCACGGAGGGCAATCATGGACGCGCACTTCAACGAGTATCTGGCAGCGGTGGCCGGCATGCAGGATCTCTACGGCCATCCGGCCGAGGACCATCCGACCGACTTTCACGACGAGGTGGTGCCGCAGCCAGCGGTCGCACCCGTGGCGGCATGAACACCGCCCGCCGTGAGCCGCACGAGCGATGACGTCAGCGACGGCGTCACCGCCGCGCTGGGCCCTCGGTGTAGACTCCGGACGCCGCTGGTGACTCGCCTTCCGGATGAGTCGTTTTGAAACCCGCGGTTTCCCTTTCGGGGCACGGCAGAGATCATGAGCGAACACACCTACAAGATGATCGAGTTGGTCGG
>CAJBSQ010000228.1 GCA_903958265.1 uncultured Planctomycetaceae bacterium | reverse complement strand
GTGGGGGTATCCTCGGGACGGCTGTGGCAGCCCTGACCGTCAGCTGGGCGACGTCGTGACGCGGGTTACTTTGCCAGCGCGATGATGGCGGCGCCGACGAAGATGAATCCGCCGCCGATCACGACGGGCAGTTGCAACTGGCCGCCGAAGAACCAGCAGGAAAACAAGGCCACAAACAGCGGATAGGAGATCTCGAGCACCGACGACTTGGCCGCCCCGAGCAGCTGAATCGACGCCAGGATCGCGAAGGCGGCCGACGTCGCCGTCACGAGCGTCACGCCCACGAGGACGAGCCCCGCCTCGCTGGTGTCGATGCGAAACAGCGACGCCGGCGCAGAGCCCTGCGCCAGCAGGACCGTGGCCGCGACGGCGGCGCCCACGATGCAGTGGAGAAAGTAGAGCTTGAACACCGACATGCCGGCGAGCACCCGCTCGTCGAGGCAGTAGGTCAGGCCCCAGAGGACCGAGGCGGCGATGGCGAGAACAAAACCAGCGGTGGTGCTCATGGGAATGCCTCTCGCGTGGCCGATGGAACTGAGTCGAAGTGTAGCGGCAAAGCGGGCTAGGCGGCGACGCGGCACGGCGGTCACAATCCCGCCACACCTCGAGACCCGCACTGATGGACAGCGACCACCGCGAACGATTGCAGACCGCCGCGGTCTGGGCCGACCTGGTCAGCAAGGTGATCGGCGGCCTGGCGCTCGTGGTGGCCGCCTGGTGGACCTACACCAACTTCACCGTCGAGCGGACCCATGATCCCACCATGGAGGTGAGCGTGGCCCCGGCGGTGCATCCGCTGCGGGGCGACCGGGTGCTGCTCAACGTCGACGTCTTCCTGCGGAACGTGGGCAAAGTGGCGATCGTGCCCCGGTTTCCGGCCGGTGACGGCGACCGCGACGTCGGGCTCGAGATCTCGATCGTGGAGATCGAGCCCTTCGAGCAGTCGACATCGGTCGGACCGGAGGGGGGCAGCCCGCAGGTGCCCTGGTTCGATTGGACCTCCGGTGACGGTAATCCCACGCCAATCCTCGTGAAGCGAAACCTGCTCGCCTCCAACGAAGACTTCCGCCTGGGCCGCTATCAGCTCAATCCGGGCGTGCGGTACCGGGAGCCGTTCGCCTGCGTGGTGGAACGCAACAGGCTGTATGCCATCCGGGCCCGCTTTTGGACCGACGAAGGGTCGGTCGCCGACCTCGTGTATGTCGATACCTTCCAGGCGGCACCGCCGTCACCCGCGGAATAATCAGCCCGCTCATTCATGACCTATGGTTACCCAGTCGGGGCCGATGACCCGTTCTGGAGCGAACCACCGCGTGGCTACGTCGATCGTCCTCTTGCTGATCGTGATCTGGGCGGCGGCTGGATGCTGGCTGATCGCCGCCTCGGCGTGGCCGGATACCACCGGCCGCAAGGAGCTGCGTGCCGTGTGCCAGGGGTTTGTGGTGGCGTTCTCGCAGCGGGAGGCTTCGCCCGCGTGATGTCAGCCCCTCACGGGCCGCTCATCAGTTCGGAACTTGTGGCGGAAGTGCCATTG
>CAJBSQ010000227.1 GCA_903958265.1 uncultured Planctomycetaceae bacterium | reverse complement strand
GGCCATGCCGGCGTCGGGGCAGCGGTCGAGCAGGTCGATCGCCGCGTCGATCGCGGCGGCGGCGAGTTCGGGCTCGTCTCCCTGCACGTTTACCACGATGTCGGCGTTGCCGAGTCGCGGGAGGGCCTCCACGATCCGCGCGGTGCCACTGGGCGCCTCCGGCGACGTCATCACCGCGGTGCCGCCGAAGGCCTTCACGGCGTCCTCGATCTCCGCGCTGTCGGTGGCCACGATCACGTCGGTGGCGGATCGCGAGCGGCGGGCCGCCTCCCAGGTGTGGGCGATGAGCGGCCGGCCTGTCTCGGCGAGGAGCATCTTCCGCGGCAGGCGGGTGCTCGACAGGCGGGCGGGGATCACGATCACGGCGGACCGGGCGGGAGCCGGCATGGTGGTGCCTCCGGGAGCGGTGGTGCGACGGCGGGATTGTCCGCGCCGAGCCGATCGGCGGCTACGGCAGCCGTTGCTTGCGGGCGGGGCCGCGCCTGCTACGATCAGTGGTCCACTCGCCCGAGTGGCGGAATTGGCAGACGCGCAAGATTCAGGTTCTTGTCCAGGTAACTGGGTGGAGGTTCAAGTCCTCTCTCGGGCATTCGCCCGCGGCCGTTGCTGCCGCGGGAAATGGGGGACGGGAGCGAGTTCACGCGCAGCGAAAGTCACTCCCGTCCCCCATTTCGTGTTAGGCGATCGCCCGCACCTGACGAAGGATGTCGTGCTTGATCGCCTCCCAGTCGCAAGGCACGAGCATGTTCGGCATCGGCTGGTCGTCGGCGTCGTCGAAATAGCACAGTGCGGCGAGCACCCGCGCGAAGTCCGTGAGGCCAAACCGATGACAATAGGCATGGATCATGGCCTGGAGCGGCATCGCACTGCCAAGTGCATGCACGTCGATGAAATCCTTTTTGGTGCCGCGCTGCGAGACGGCCAGTAGTTTCAGCGCCGCCAGATCGGCCAGGCCGGCCAGGCGGCAGCCGTATTCAGGCCAATCGATCGTTGGCTCCAGCAGCAGTGGCTTGAACTCCAGGAAAGTCACCTTCACACCGTCGACCGAACCGTGCACGGTGCCGTCGGCCAGAGATGTTGGCGTCAGCCAAACACCGTGACAGGCAAGCGAAGATGAGAAATTGACTGGCTCACCGGGGAACTGCTGCGTGCACCAGTCGAAATCGACTGATTGCCGATGGCCCAGATGGATCGCCACGGCCGTACCGCCGATGAGATGGAATCCTCCCGCCGTCGCCGCAGGACCGAGTTGCCGCAGGCAGGCCTGCTGCTCCGGGGGAAGGACTTCGGCATGCATCATCAGCCGAGCGACCCTTCCCATAATCGACGCTCCGGCTCCGCGAGCCATTGCTGCACGTCTTCGGCGGGTAGGCCGATGATGGTTTCCCAGAACCGCACTTGCGGGGATGAGAGTTGCCTTCCGCGGTGGCGGATGATCCAGTCGCGGATCATGTCATCGCCGTACGTCCGGCGGAGCCAGCGGATGGCATCGAGAGGGCCGCTGGCAAGCACCCGCCCGATAACGAAGTTGCACTGCCGCGCCGCGTCGAGCCTGGCGAAATCGCAGTCCCAAAAGAGCGGCCGCAGGGATTCAGGCAGGCTTGTCGATACGCGAGCGACGACTTCCATCCCTTCATCATATCCCCGCACCGCGTCGCCCCCCAAATCCGGGAAATCAGGGACGGGAGCGAGTTCACGCGCAGCGAAAGTCACTCCCGTCCCCCATTTCGTGCCACCGGCACCAGCCGGATCTGGCGGATGTCGCAGGCCGCCGTTTTGGCGATCGTCTTTGGCTGCACGCGGAGCAGGTGCTCCCCATCGTCGTCGATCGTGAGGCGGCCGATCACCCGTGGTCGAAACTCCTGAAACCCGCCGGTGTCTTCCACGGTGAAGGCGAGCGCCGTGGCTCGCGGCTGGTCCGCATCGAGCACCACACCCATCTCACTGCCTCCCTGTCCCGTGCCGCAGCCCTGTAGCACCTCCACGTCGAACGTGCCCGGCGTCCGCACGGCGAACCGCCACTCCGCGGCGTCCGACGCCTTCGTCCAGAAGCCGAGCGTGCGCTTCTTCTCCTCGGGTTCCCAGCGGAGCGTGGTGCCACGAATGGCCGCGTCGCTGCCGGAGAGCAGAATCGAGCCGTCATCGGCCTGAGACACGACGACGGGCCTCTCGGTCGGCGCGGCGCTCCGGTGAGCTGGGGGGGCGGCCCAGAGGTTGGTCCCGCCGAGGATGAGTGCCAAGCCGATGCTCGCTGTCAGACCTGTGGATTGATGCATTTCGACGATCTCCTGGTGCGTGTTGCCCGGGGCGCGGGCAGAGGTAGGATTATCCTCGAGGCTGTAGCTCAGTCGGTAGAGCATCGGACTTTTAATCCGTTGGTCCTGGGTTCGAGTCCCAGCAGCCTCATTTGACGGAACCACCTTGCCACGATTGGACTTCCGCGCGGGTGAGCCTCCGGCGGCGGGAGGGTTGTTTCGATCGACTCGTGACGCATCGTCACCGCCGGCCTCCGCCCCCACGGCGGCCACCTCGTCGCTCGTCTTCCAGAGAAACAGTTCCTGGAGCTCCCTGGCCTCGAGCGCGATCGCCGCAGCAAGGTCCTTGGGGTTGTGAAACTGCTTCCAGTCGCGGTCGTCGCGGAAGGTTCGCAGCAGGTCCAGGAGCGGCTCCCAGCCCCCCTACCCTTCCGGCCGGGTCAGGCCTGCTCCTGCCGCGGAAATCGGCTGCCCAAGCAGAGGTCGTAGATCCAGCCGCCGAGGACGCCGCCGAGG
>CAJBSQ010000226.1 GCA_903958265.1 uncultured Planctomycetaceae bacterium | reverse complement strand
GCTCGATCTCGCCCAAACAATCGTGCTCTTGGAGCGGTCGCTCGGGATCGACCCGTTTCGTACCGCCAGCGGCACCCGCCCCGCGATCCGCAGCGTGGCCGACCTCGTAGCCGTCTACACGCAGGCCCTCACCCAGTCATGACCACCCCCGCCTACGCCGCGATCTCCGACGCGCCGGCCGAAGACAGGCTCGCCTACGCGATCACGGAGATCGCCCGGCAGTCGCCCGAGAGCATCGCCATCGTCAGGAGCGCCGGTGGTGATGGCCGGCGGGCCATAAACTATTCATCGCTCGCAGCCCAGGTGGCAGCCCTCGAAGCGGCGCTCGACGCCACTCGGCCCGTGGGCATCGTGGCCCGGGCGAAGCGGATCGAGTCGCTCGTGGTGATTGCGGCCGCCTGCGGACGGCAGCACGTGCCCGTGGCGTTTCTCGCCGATGATTCCCGCGACTTAGCCGGTGCCCTTCGCGACTGGATCGAGGTTGGTGATTCGCTGGAACTGCCTACGTCCGCCGGCCGGCCGCGGCTCGAGTTTGAGGCGATCTCGCCGCATGTCGTGGTGGCCACCTCGGGCACGAGCGGTCCGCCCAAGCTCGTCGAGCATTCCTGGGATTCGCTGTTGGCGGCGGCTCGGCTGGCAGAGCAGTGGCATGGGCTTGCCTGGCTCCTCGCCTACGACTCCACCCGCTGGGCGGGCATTCAGGTGTGGCTGCAGGCGCTGCTCACCGGCGGCCGGCTCGTCGTGCCGGCATCCCGCGATCCCGATGTGGTAGCCCGTGCCCTGGCCGAGGAAAGCGTGGCGGTGCTGCCCGCCACGCCCACGCTGCTTCGCAGGCTGCTGGCGTCCGCCGACCGGAGCGTCCTTGAGAAGGCGGCGCTCGGCCGGATCACGCTCGGGGGCGAAGCCGCCGATGGCCCGCTCCTGCTCGACGCCCAAGCCGTATTCCCGCAGGCGAAGATCACGCAGGTTTATGCCACCACCGAACTTGGCGAGGTGTTTCGCGTCGCCGATGGGCGGCCCGGATTTCCAGCCGCCTGGCTGGGCAAGTCACTGCCTGGCGGTGCGAGCCTCGCGACTCGTCGAGACGGCGAACTCCTCGTGCAGTTATCGCGCGACACCGCCGAAGTGGGCACGGGGGATCTGGTCGAGCGGCGGGGCGACCGCTACGAGTTTACGGGCCGCCGGAGCGATGTGATCGTGGTGGGCGGCGCCAAGGTGTTTCCAAAGCGGGTCGAGGAGATGCTGCGAAGCGTGGCGGGCATCGCGGAAGCGAGGGTCTACGGGCTGCCCAGCGGCATCACGGGCGAACTGGTCGCCGCGGAGATCGTGCTCACCGAGCCATTGCCCGCTGGCGATTCACCGGAAAGCATCCGCGCCGCTGCGCTCTCGATCTGCCGCGAGTCGCTCGAACCCCACAGCGTCCCTCGCATCCTCGATATCGTGAAGCGGATCGCCACCACCGCCGCCGGCAAAACCCCCCGCCGCCCAATTTCGGCCGGGAGTTCCTAAATGCCGACGATCCTCAGGATCAAGGGATACCGAATCGGCTTTTACCAAGCAGATCTCTCTGAGCCGATCCATGTGCATGTCCGGAAACAGAACGGGGAAGCAAAGTATTGGATGGATCCTGTCGAACTAGCCGGATCGAAAGGGTTTAGGCCCCACGAACTCAGTGAGATCGAGAAGATTCTTGTGGAGCATCGAGATCAGGTCCTAACCGTCTGGCGAAATGAGGAGACAAAACAT
>CAJBSQ010000225.1 GCA_903958265.1 uncultured Planctomycetaceae bacterium | reverse complement strand
GGTTCGGGCACGCCCGCCGCAACGGCATCGTCGTACCAGGCGGCGAACTGGCGGATCGGGTCCCGGGCGACCGTCGTCTCGTCGAGCGTGGCCTGCTCGTATTCCTTGCGGGCATGCGTGGCTCTCGGCTCCATCTCAGTCGCTCCTTTGAGTGCTCGCGACCCACCGCATCGTCTTCTCGGCGAGCCGGTCGAGCGCCCGGACGGCGAGGTCGAGATGCTCTCGACGCGTGTCTTCGATCTTATTGTGGCTGATGCCCTTGAGGCTCTGCACGAACAGCATCACCGTCGGCACGCCGGCCATCGCCATCTCGGCCGCGTCATGGAGCGGCCCTGAGGGGAGGCGGTGCGACGTGCCGCAGGTCTCCCGGACGGCCTCGTCGGCGAAGGCGATGAGTTCGGGGTGAAACGGCGCCGGATCGATGTGCCAGAGACGCTCCCACACCACGTCCACGCCCCCCTCGGCGGCGAAGCACGACGCCGCCTCACGGGCCTCGGCATGCATCCGCGCGAGGGCTGCGGCGTCGAGATGCCGCTGGTCGAGCGTGATCCGGCACTCCTCGACCACGCTCGTCACGATCCCGGGCTGCGTGATGCAGGAGCCGATCGTGCAGACCCCGCCGGCGCTCCGTGCCGCGATCGCATAGATCTCCTGGGCCATCTTCGCCGCGGCGAGGAAGGCATCGCGGCGGCGGTTCATCGGCGTCGAGCCCGAATGGGCGGCCTGGCCGCGGAAGGTGATCGCGTGCCGCTCCACGCCAAACGTACCAAGCACGGCGCCCAGCGGCAGGTCGAGGTCGAGCAGCACCGGCCCCTGCTCGATGTGGAGTTCCAGGTAGGCCGCCACGTTCGCCAACTCGCGGCCGCTCTCCTTCACCCGTTCGAAGTCGATCCCCACCTCACGAAGCGCATCGGGCAGACGCACTCCCTGCTTGTCGACGAGCGCCCCCGCCTCGTCCAGATCGAGATTGCCCGAGCAGGCGGCCGATCCGAACAGGCTCTTGCCGAATCTCGCTCCCTCCTCGTCGGCCCAGTCGACCACGCGGACGGTGACGGGTGGTTTCCCCGCGTACTCCTCGGAGATCCGCCGCAGCACCTCCACGCCGGCGAGCAGCCCGAGGCAGCCGTCAAGCCAGCCACCGTTGGGCACGGAATCGATGTGGCTGCCGATCACGACGGCACGATCGCTCTCACCGGGCAGCGTCGTCCAGACGTTGCCGGCGGGGTCGGCATGCGTCTCCACGGGCAGGCCGGCGATTCGGTCGCGATACCAGGTCCGGGCCGCGAGCCACGTGGGCGTGAACGCCACCCGCTGGGCACCTGCGGCATCGCCGGTGAGATCCCGCAGCTCCTCGAGTTCGCGGATGGTGCGTTGGGGATCGAACGGAGTGGCCATGGTGCGTATCCTGCCCAAAAAGGCCCGGCCCGCCAAATCGGGTCGGACCGTGGAGCCTGGTTTGCGATGGTGGCCGGCGCGGTTTCGGCTTATCCTTGCGGCACGAAGTGACTCCTGGTGAGAGGTGCGCGACCATGCCGATCCAGCCTTTGATCGATGCCGCGACCGCCGCCTTGACCATGGCGGAGACCAAGCCTCCCTTCTCACCGCAGGAGGCACGAATCGAGGCGAGTCGCTGCCTCTTCTGTTTCGACGCTCCGTGCATCATGGCCTGCCCCACGGGGATCGATGTTCCCACGTTCATCCGCAAGATCACCACCGACAACCTGACCGGGGCCGCCCGGACGATCCTCGAGGCCAACGTGCTCGGGGCGAGCTGCGCCCGCGTCTGCCCCACGCAGATGCTCTGCGAAGGCGCCTGCGTGATGCTCGACCTGGAAAAGGATCCGATCCAGATCGGCCGGCTTCAGCGTCATGCCACCGACCACGTGGCTGCCCACGGGATCGACGTGCTCCATGCGGCCCATACGAAGAACGGCCGGAGGATCGCGATCCTCGGCGCCGGCCCCGCCGGACTCGGCTGCGCTGCGGAACTCGCCCGGCTGGGGTACTCGGTCACCGTCTACGACAAGCAGCCGGCCGGTGGCGGGCTCAACACCTACGGGATCGCCTACTACAAGATGCGGCCCCAGGTGAGCCTCGACGAGGTGCGGATGATCGAGCGACTCGGCGTCGAGTTTCGCTACGGCGTCGAGGTCGGCCGCGACCTGCAGGTGGCCGATCTCGACCGCGACCACGATGCCATCTTCATCGGGATCGGCCTGGGCGGAGCCAACCGGCTCGGCATTCCCGGCGAGGATCTGCCGGAGGTGGTCGATGCCCTCGACTTCATCGAGTGGATTCACACGCGGCCGCTCGACCAGGTGCCTGTCGGCCGCCGCGTGGCCGTGCTCGGTTGCGGCAACACCGCGATCGACGCGGTCACCCAGGCGAAGCGGCTCGGTGCCGAGCAGGCGACGATCATCTACCGCCGCGGTGCCGCCGAGATGTCGGCCTATCCGTTCGAGTATGAGCTCGCGAAGACCGATGGCGCCACGTTCCTGTTCGACGCCACGCCGGTCGAGGTGGTGGCGAAGGACGGCCACGTGGCAGCGCTCACACTCGCGAAGACGGCCGTCCACGAGGGCCGGGTGTCGGTCGTGCCCGGCAGCGAGTGGACCGAGCCCTTCGATCTCGTACTCAAGGCGGTCGGCCAGGAAAAGCAGATCGGGCTGCTCGGGCGACTGTTTCCCGGCTTGAAGATCGACTCCCGCGGCCGCGTGGAGCACGATCCCACCACGATGCAGACAAGCCTGCCGAAGGTGTTCGTCGGCGGCGACGCGGCCAGCGGCGGCCGCGAGGTGGTCAACGCCGTCGCCGAGGGCAAAAAGGCGGCCCGCGGCATCCACGCGTCGCTCACGGCCACCGCCACGATCGGCCCTGTCCAGCCCTCCCGGTTCGGCATGCCCGACGGGGCGGTGGGCTCCGGCTTCGACCATCCCATCCGCGTCCACGAACTGGAGGCGGCCCTGACGCAGGGCTGAATCACCGCCATGGCCGACCTCGCGATCACCTTTGCCGGCATCAAGAGCCCGAATCCCTTCTGGGTGGCGAGCGGCCCACCCTCCAACACGGCCCATCAGGCGGAT
>CAJBSQ010000224.1 GCA_903958265.1 uncultured Planctomycetaceae bacterium | reverse complement strand
CACCGAAAGCCGGGGGTGAGGCCGACCGTTTTGTCGAGCTTGAAGGGGGGCCGGAACTGGTGGTCGAGATCGTCAGCGATACGTCGGTGGGCAAGGACCGTCGTCGGCTGCCCCCCGCCTACTTCGCTGCCGGGGTGACGGAGTTCTGGCTCATCGACGCCCGAGGCCCCGAACTCGAATTCGTCATTCACCACCGCGGCGCGAACGGGTTTGTGCCGGTGACGGTCGGTGCAGACGGCGGTCAGCCGTCCACGGTGTTCAGCTGTGGCTTCCGGCTGATCCGCGGCCGCAATGCCCGCGGTCGGTATACCTACGACCTCGTCGTCGTGGACGCGGCTCCCGACCGGGAGTGACCAACAGACTGCGGAAGTGCACGCGACCCGGCGGCAACGGCATGGTCGAGCTCTCACCGCGTGAGCCGCACTCGACAGAGCAGCGAATCGGCGGTGATGAAGAGGGTCCGGCCATCCTCGCCGAAGGCGCAGTTGGCCGTGGCCTGGCCTGTAAGGAGCGTGCCCAGATGGGTGCCGTCGGGAGCAAACACCAGCACGCCTCCCGGGCCGGTCGCGAACAGGTTGCCTGCCGGGTCGACGGCCATTCCATCGGGAAGCCCTCGGCGTGTCTTCAGGAGCATGGCTGCGTCGAAGAAGGTTTTGCCCTCATCGAGGGTGCCATCCGCCTGCACGCCAAACACCTTCCAGAGCGGGGCCTGCGGGTCTGACTGGGCTACGTAGAGCTTCTTCTCGTCAGGGGAGAAGCCGAGTCCGTTCGGCCGCGTCATCGACCTGGCGAGGAGTGTGACGCCACCATCAACACCGATCCGGTAGACGCCACAGAAGTCGATCTCGCGGCGCGGATCATCGGCGCCCTTGGGCAGTCCGTACGGCGGATCGGTGAAATAGATGGCGCCCGAGGAGTGCACGACGAGGTCGTTGGGGCTGTTGAAGCGTTTGCCCTGCCAGGCGTCGGCAAGCGTGCGTTTGCCCCCTTCCGGTTCGAGCCGGCTCACGCGGCGGTCGCCATGTTCGCAGGAGATTAGCCGCCCCTCACGGTCGATCGCGAGGCCATTCGAGCCTCGCTCTTTTCCGTAGGCAGCAGGCCCAGTGAAGCCCGATGGCTCCAGGAACACGCTCACGCCCTCGCCCGCCTTCCAGCGGTGAACGCGGTTCCGGGGAATGTCGCTGAAGAGTAGCGAGCCGGCAGGAAGACCTCCCTTGCCGTCCGGCACCCAGACGGGCCCCTCGGCCCAGTCGAAGCCCATGGCGAGCACTTCGATCGTCGCGTCTTTCGGCACGAGGGTGTCGAGCCGCGGGTCGAGCCTTTCGATCGAGCCGACGGTGGGCAGGAGATCTGGTCCTGGCTCGGCTGCCAGGCAGAAGCGGCCTGACCCGATCAGGAGTGAGAGCAGCAGGAACGAGAGAGGATCGAACGCGCGACGCATGGCAGTCTCTCTGGCGTGATGGCGGTGCACCATACGCGATCCGCCGTCTACCGCAAAAAAGAGGACGCGGCGGGGGGCGTCTCCTGGTGAAGGCGAAACGCTACAAGGCGACGGTCTCCATTGGATTGGGGGCTCGCACGTCAGGAAAGCCCATCCCGCGGAGTTGTTTTTCAAGTGCAAACAACGACCCCGGTTCGCCGTGTACTAGTCGAACGCGGCTCGTTCCGGCGACGGCTCCTCGGAGAAGCCATTCGAAATCGTTTGTGTCAGCGTGGCCCGAAAATCCCCTGACCTCTGCGACGTCGATCCACTTGTTCCACTTTTT
>CAJBSQ010000223.1 GCA_903958265.1 uncultured Planctomycetaceae bacterium | reverse complement strand
ACGCCGGCCTCGACAACCGACCACACCGCGCCGAGGACGGCCTTGGCCGCGAGCATCAGCCCCGACTCGTCAGAGCGAAATCGCAGGCTCTCGTCGACCGCGTAGAGAGTGCCCTCGACGAAGTCCATCGCCCGCCGGAAGGTGTCGACAATCCAGGAGAGGAGCCCCACGATCACGTGCAGGTGAAACTGGTGCAACGCCCGGCCGGCCGCCTCGACCACCTGCTCCTGAAGCTGGCGGCCCACGCGAGAGTTGAGCACCACCGCGCTCGCGGCGAACACGCTCGGGGCGATCCAGGGCGTGGTGCGCGACAACCAGCGGCCGCTGTGAGGCAGCACAAGCCAGGTCGCCAGCGTGACGAGAGTGGGCGCGGAGGCATGGCGGACCAGCCAGCGGACGGGTGTGCTGCGGAGAACGAGCTCGACGACCGGCAGCCGGAGCAGCCGCCCGGGGAGCACGACCGCCAGGAAGTGCCCGACCGCCACGGCCCCGCGGGCCGCCTGCCAGGCCCCCCGACGGACGGCCGGCAGATGCAGCAGCGCCCAGAGCACGACGCCCAGGGCGAGCATGCGGCCCTGGGTGTAGACGTGCCACATCTCGCCGAAGGAATACTCGGTGATGGGCTCGACAATGTGCTCGAGGCCCCGCAGGATGATCCACGATCCGCCGAAGGGCAGGAGCACGTGCGTGGTCAGCAGACGGCCGGCCGCCACGCCGAAGAAGGGTGCGCTGATCCGCTGCATCAGCGAGAGGTAGATCGGTGCCGAGCGATAGACGCCATCGAGGGTCGCGTCGAGCCGATCGTCGAGCTGCAGCAGTTCGTCGCCGGCCAGCCACTCCTGCGGTCCCCGGAGGTCGGGGAGTTTGAGCTGGTTGCGGGAGACCGCGTCGCGGACGCTGCCGAACGAGACGAAGCCCCGCTCCATGATCGTGTCGAGGAGTTCGTCTACGAGCTTCGCGCGGGCGGCCTCCTCCACCAAAAACCGGGGCGTCAGGCCGGCCGCCTCGATTGCCGCCTCGAGCCGCGGCCGCAGCGGCGCGCGGGCGGCAACGTCGGTCGTCTCCACCGCAGCCGCCAGCAATCGCGTCCCGACGAGCCGCATCCCTTCCGGCAGGTCGAGCGCGGCGAGCCGGGTGGAGGCGTCGAGCGCATGCCGATGAATCAGCACCAGCCGCTGGCAGGGGAGCGGGACCGCCAGCGGCCGCCGGCCGGCGGAGAACAGCCAGCCCAGCAGCTGCGTGCGAAAGCTCTCCCGCTCCGAATCGACGCAGATCTTCTGGAGATCGTAGAGCAGCCGTGCCTGCGGGGTCCACGACGAGCCCCGCGCTTGCTCGATGAGGTCGTGGATGAATGTCTCCGCATCGGCGAGAGCCGCGGCGTCGAAATCGAGGGCCCAGCCAAGCCGTCGGGCAAAGGCATCGACCTGCCGGTCGAGCCGACCGGTCGCCGGTCGAGCGGTGTTTGGCCGCGACGTCGCCGCCCGCCACTCATCGAGCGCGGCGCGGACGAAGTTGCCCTTGAGAGCGGTGCGATTGGCCTGCCGGCGGAGGGCGGCCGCCCGCGGCCGGAGCCAGGCGGGCCAGCGCTCGGCAGTCGCTGCGTCGGCGCGAGGCGGCTCGTGCCGGGCCTCGGCCTCGGGATCGAGCATCGGCGGCAGGGCGCGGTGGAGAAGATCTTCTGCGTGGACGAGCGCCGCGAGCCGCTCGGCCACCGCATCCGGATCGTCCAGCGCCGGAAACCAGACCGCGACGGCTGCCGGTGAGAAGCACCGCAGCTCCAGGAACACCGCGATGAACTCGGCAAGGACCTCGCGGTCGTCTGCGTCGTGGTCGAGCAGGCCCTCCCGCACGAGCACCTCGCGGGCCTCGGCGGCCACGTCGGGGGCAAGCCACTCGCCCGACGCGTCGCCGGCTTTGGCGACAGCGGCAGTCGCCGACAGGTCGAGAAGGGCATGGAAGACCAGCCGCCAGTAGTCTCGCAGCACGCCCTCGTCACCCTCCGGCCCGAGCCGGTCTGCGGCGGGGCGGGCCACCACGGCGACCCGCTCGGGAACATCGGCCGGGAACACGAGCACGTCGTCGGCGATCTCGGCGAGCCGCCGCGAGTTGATCACGGCGATGTCGCGGTGCGGCGTTCGCGACAGCGCGAGCGGCAGGTCTTGGTCGGCGCGGATGATCCGCCGCACCAGCCTCGGGGGGGCGAACAGCACCTCGGGCGCTGCGGCCCGGATCGCCCGTTCGACGGCAAACGCGTCGAACGGCGCGGAGGGGTCTGCCATGCGCCGTTACTCCGCCTCGAGCAGGCGGCGGGCCTCGTCGATCTGGCGTCGCTTCTCGGCGTCGACCTTGGGCCACTCCAGCCCGAGCCCCCGGATCGTGCCGGCGATCAGGGCCGCCACCACCGCGCGGCTGACCCACTTTTTATCGGCCGGTATCACGTACCACGGCGCCAGGTCGGTGCTGGTGGCGGCGATGGCCTCCTCGTAAGCGTTCATGTACGAATCCCAGTGCTGTCGCTCGGCGACGTCGGCTGGCGAAAACTTCCAGTGCTTGTCGGGTTCGTCGATTCGCGACAGGAACCGCTTTCGCTGCTCTCGCCGGGAGACGTTCAGGAAACACTTCACGATGGCCGTGCCGTTGCGGGCCAGGTGTCGCTCGAAGGCGTTGATGTCGTCGAACCGGTCGGCCCACGTCCGCGATCCGGATGGTACGCCCGGAATCCGCTGGGCCTCGAGCAGGGCCTCGTGGACCCGCACCACCAGCACCTCCTCGTAGTAGGAGCGGTTGAAGATCCCGATCCGGCCCCGCTCCGGCACCCGCTTCATGCACCGCCAGAGGAAGGTGTGGTCGAGTTCCTCGTCGGACGGCTTCTTGAAGCTCGTGACCTCGACTCCCTGAGGGTTCACCCCGGACATCACAGCCTTGATCGCTCCGTCCTTTCCGGCGGCGTCCATGGCCTGAAAGATCACCAGCACGCTCCAGGTGTCACTCGCCCAGAGCAGTTCCTGCATCCCGGCGAGATCTTCGACGTCGGCAGCGAGCAGGCCCGCGGCGGTCTCCTTCCGCTGCTTCTCGGGGATGTCGCCGTCGCCGGCCCAGCCGGGGTCGTGATCGGCCAGCCGAAACTTCTTGCCGGGGGCCGCCCGGAATGCCTGTTGAACCTTCGCGAAATCGAGCAACACGCGTGCATGCTCCGGAGGAACGCGCCGACCCTGCGGCGGGCGCCTCATCATACCGCCCCACTCGCGTCCTGCGGCCGGGCGGGCCAGAATGGAGCCCGGTATCAGTTACCCACTCGGAGGAATCGCCATGGCGTCGGTCGCGGTCGGTGACAGGGCCCCCACGTTCACGGCTCCGCTTCAGGACGGGGGCACCTTTGACTCGGCCGCTCTCCTGGGGAGGCAATGGCTCGTGCTGTTCTTCTATCCGAAGGACAACACGCCGGTCTGCACCAAGGAGGCCTGTGCCTTCCGCGACTCCTACGAGAAGTT
>CAJBSQ010000222.1 GCA_903958265.1 uncultured Planctomycetaceae bacterium | reverse complement strand
TCCGCGGGCGTTGGTGGCACGGTTTCGAGCGTGATGCAGGAGACGCGGGTCTTCCCGCCGCCGGCGGAGTTTTCCCGGCAGGCGCGGATCGGCTCGCTCGAAGATTACCGCCGGCTCTACGACGAGGCCGCCCGCGATCCCGAGGGTTTCTGGCACGCCCGTGGCCAACTCCTCCCCTGGATGAAGCCCTACACGAAGGTACTCGACTGGCAGTCGCCGACGGTGCGGTGGTTCGTCGACGGCCAGACCAATGCGTCCGCGGCCTGCCTCGACCAGCAGATTGCCGCCGGCCGGGGCGACAAGACGGCGATCGTCTGGGTGGGCGAGCCCACCGGCGAGCGTCGCACCTTCACCTACCGGGAACTCCATGCCGAGGTCTGCCGATTCGCGGCGGGCCTGCGGGCGCTCGGGATCAGGCCGGGAGACGTCGTTTCGATCTACATGCCGATGACGCCCGAACTGGTGATCGCGATGCTCGGCTGCGCCCGAATCGGCGCCGTGCACTCCGTGATCTTCGGCGGGTTTTCCAGCGAGGCGATCGCCGACCGCAACCACGACGCCCAGGCCGTAGCCGTGATCACGGCCGACGGGGGCTGGCGGCGCGGGGCGCAGCTACCGCTCAAGAAGAATGTCGATGCGGCGCTCCAGTCGGCATCGCATCCGCCCACGACGGTGAAGCACGTCGTCGTGCTCCAGCGGACCGGCCAGCCGGTCGAGATGGTGGCCGGCCGCGACACGTGGTGGCACGACCTCGTCGCCAGTCAGCCGGCCGATGCGCCGGCCGAGCCAATGGATTCCGAGGCGCCGCTGTTTATCCTCTACACGAGCGGCTCGACGGGAAAGCCCAAGGGCATCAAGCACACCACCGCCGGCTACATCCTGTGGGCCAAGACGACGGCCGAGTGGGTGTTTGACCTCCGGGAGGACGACCTCTTTTGGTGCACGGCCGACTGCGGCTGGATCACCGGACACAGCTATGTGACCTACGGCCCGCTCGCCGCCGGCGCGAGCATCCTGATCTACGAGGGTGCTCCCAACGCCCCGCACGAAGGCCGCTTCTGGGAGATCGTCGAGCAGGAGAAGCCGACGATCTTCTACACGGCGCCGACGGCGATCCGCTCGTTCATGAAGTGGGGCATGCAGCACATCGACGGCCGCGACCTCTCGAGCCTCCGGCTGCTCGGCACGGTCGGCGAAGGCATCAACCCCGAGGCCTGGATCTGGTACCACGAGGTGATCGGCGGGAAGCGCTGCCCGATCGTCGACACCTGGTGGCAGACCGAAACGGGCGGGATCATGATGAGTCCGCTGCCCGGATGCACGCCCACGAAGCCCGGTAGCTGCACGCTGCCGCTGCCCGGCGTGGTGCCGCAGATCGTCGACGCGGCCGGCGAGCCGGTCGAGCAGGGGGAAGGGGGCTGGCTGGTGATGCAGCAGCCGTGGCCCGGCATGCTCCGCGGCATCTGGGGCGACGACGAGAGGTTTGTGGAGACGTATTGGTCGAAGGTTCCGGGCAAATACCTCGCCGGCGACAACGCCCGGCAGGATGCCGACGGCTACTACTGGATCATGGGGCGGATCGACGACGTGCTCAACGTCGCCGGCCACCGGCTCTCCACGATCGAGATCGAAAGCGCGCTGGTCAGCCATCCGGCCGTCGCCGAGGCGGCCGCCGTGGGGCGGCCGCACGACGTCAAGGGGGAGGCGGTGGCGGTGTTCGTCACGCTTGGCTCGGGTGAGCCCGACGAGGCGCTCAAGGACGTTCTGCGGAAGCACGTCCGCCACCAGATCGGCGCGCTGGCGGTCCCCGACGACATCCACTTCACCAACTCCCTGCCCAAGACCCGCAGCGGCAAGATCATGCGGCGGCTGCTCCGCGACATCGCCGCCGGCAAGGAGACCGTCGGCGACACGTCGACGCTCGAGGACTACACGGTGCTCGCCAAGCTCCGTGGCAACGAGGAGTAGCCCACGCCGTCCATGGCGTGGTATCGATCAGGCGGCCGAGCAGGCGTTGCTTGGGCTCGACGATCGTCAGCGTGGCCGCCGGCGGCGTGCCTGCGGCCGACCTATACTGGGCTGAGTCATGCCAGACGCCCCGTTGTCGCCCCGATCCCCCCCCGAACTCCTCGCCCCGGCCGGCGACTGGGACTGCGTCCGCGCGGCCATCGAAAACGGGGCCGACGCCGTCTACTTCGGCCTCGACGTGGGATTCAACGCCCGGGCGCGGGCGGCCAACTTCTCCCTCGACGACCTGCCGCGGCTGATGGAGATGCTCCACCTCCGTGGTCTCAAGGGCTATGCCACGCTCAACACGCTCGTGTTCAGCGACGAACTGGCGGAGTTTCAGCGGGTGGTTGGAGCCGCGGACGCGGCCGGCGTCGATGCCGTGCTTGTGCAGGACGTGGGCGCGGCCCGGCTGATCCGCGACCTCCATCCAGCGTTGCCGCTGCATGCCTCCACGCAGATGACGCTCACCAGTGCCGAGACGATTGCGCTGGCGGAGGCACTGGGCATGGCCCGGGTCGTCGTCGCCCGGGAGCTCTCGATCGACGAGATCACCGCCATCCGCCGGCAGACGGCGATGCCGCTGGAAGTGTTCGTCCACGGGGCGCTCTGCGTGGCCTACTCCGGGCAGTGCCTGACGAGCGAGTCGCTCGGCGGTCGCAGCGCCAATCGTGGCCAGTGCGCCCAGGCCTGCCGGCTGCCGTACGAGCTGGTGTGTGACGGCAGGGACGTCGATCTGGGGAGCCAGAAATACCTGCTCTCGCCACAGGACCTGGCGGCCTACGCGCTGGCCCCGGAACTGATCGACGCGGGTGTGGTGTCATTCAAGATCGAAGGGCGGCTGAAGACGCCGGAATACGTCGCCAACATCACGCGGCATTACCGGCAGGCGATCGACACCGCCGTGGAGGGACGTCCGCTGGCGTTCACACCCCGCGCGGTCGAGGAGATGGAACTCTCCTTCTCACGCGGCTTCTCGCCGGGCTGGCTGCAGGGGTGCGACCACAAGATGCTCGTGCCGGCGACGACCAGCGCGAAGCGGGGTGTGCGGCTCGGCACGGTGGTCGGGGTCTCCCGCGACCGGATCGGCGTCGAACTCTCGGCCGGCGTGAAGCGGGGCGACGGCGTCGCGATCGACTGCGGGGTGACGAGCGACGACGCCCTCGGCGGCCGCGTCTACGAGGTCTTCGCCACGGGCCGATCGCTGACCGAGGTGGTGGAATCGGGCCGCGTGGAACTCGCCTTCGGCCATGGTGCGATCGATCTGGCACGCGTGAAACCGGGCCAGGCCGTCTGGAAGACCGACGATCAGGAGTTGACGGCCCGGCTGCGGAAGACGTTCGCCGGCGACCACCTCCGGCGGCGACAGCCGGTAGACGTTCACGTGACGGCTGCCGTGGGCGAGGCGGTGCGGGTGACGGCCCGCACGGCCCACGGCGCGACCTGCGAGGTGGCCTCGGTCGAGCCGGCCCGCGAGGCCACGAAGCACCCGCTATCGGCCGATTCGCTCCGCGACCAGCTCGGCCGGCTCGGGGGCACCCCCTTCGAGCTCCGGACACTCGTCGCCGAGATTGCGGGATCCCCGATGCTCCCCTTCAGCCTGCTCGGCCAGCTTCGGCACGATCTCGTCGCCGCACTCGAACGGGCATGCATCGCTCCGCGGGACACCGCCGGTGTGCTAAAGCCCGCTGCGCGGCCGACGGGCTTACGGCGGGCGCCGGCGCCACGGCTCGGACAGAGTGACCCCGGTGCCGGAGCCGGTCCTGCCGCGCTCCATGTTCTCGTCCGCTCGCTCGACCAGCTTCGTCGTGTGCTGGAGCTCGGCGAGCGGCGGATCCAGGCAGAGTTCGCCGACATCCGGCAGTATCGTGACGCCGTGGATCGCTGCCGCGCCGTCGGGGCCACGGTCCAGCTCGCCACGCCGCGCATCCAGAAGCCCGACGAGATGGGGATGTTCCGACTGCTCGCCAAGCAGGCCCCGGACGGGATCCTGGCCCGCAACTGGGCGGCCGTGAGGTTCTTTCGCGATGCGGGGCTGCCGGTCATCGGAGACTTCTCACTCAATGTCACTAACGAACTCACGGCCGAGTTTTTCACTGCGGCCGGCTGCGACCGCGTGACCGCCTCCTACGACTGCAACCGCGAGCAGCTGCTCGCACTAGTGAACGCGGTGCCGCCCGAATGGCTGGAGGTGGTCGTCCACCAGCACATGCCGATGTTTCACATGGAGCACTGCGTGTTTTGCGCGGTGCTCTCGCCGGGAACGAACAAGACCAACTGCGGCCGGCCATGCGATGTCCATACCGTGAAGCTGCGGGACCGCATCGGGGTCGAGCACCCGCTCACAGCCGATGTGGGCTGCCGCAACACCCTCTACAACGCGACCGCCCAGAGCGGTGCCGAGGCGGTGCCGGCGGTGCTCGCCAAGGGCGTGCGGCATCTCCGTGTCGAACTGCTCGACGAGAGCGACGCCGAGATCGGCCGCGTGATCGCCGCCTACCGCGATCTGCTGGCCGGACGCACGTCGGGCCGGGACGTCTGGACGACGCTCAAGGCGACAAACCGGGTGGGTGTGACCCGCGGCACGCTCGAAGAAAAGCGAAATCCGCTGGCGTTGCTCTGAGCGAGGCCAGCTCCGC
>CAJBSQ010000221.1 GCA_903958265.1 uncultured Planctomycetaceae bacterium | reverse complement strand
GGTTCCCGTGATGTTGATCGTGGAGACGCCGCTTTCGTCGAACGAATAGTTGATCACGCCGCTGTTGGGCACGACGCCCCCAATCGTCGCCGTGAAGTTCATCCTCATCGACGCGATGTTGATCGACGCCTGCGAGCCGATGACGGTCAGAATGGAACTCCCTTCTCCCGTTCCCGGCCCGAAACTAAGCGAGACGTCTACATCGTCCGGCACGCCGAGATCGACCACGGCGCTGCCGCTGATCCGCAGTTCGCCGCGACTCGTGCCCGAGGCCATTGCCTGATTGCCGCGATGCAGCACGACATTGCCACCCGGCTGGAGGCCGCCGGTCGTCGAGAACAGGCCGCCGCTGAGATCGTAAAGGCCGTTGGCTGGGCCATTGCTCGAGCCGGCGGCGCCGATCTGCATTTCACCGAAGTTCATGTAGAACGTGCCGCCGCTCTGTTGAAACACGCCGCGCCCGCCAACGTAGCCCGAGCCGATCCGGGTCGTCTTGCCGCTGTTGCCCGTCGCCATGACGTTTTGCAGCGTGCCGGTGGTCAGCGTTAGCGAGCCGATCTTTCCGTCCGATTCGGCGATGAACAGGTCGCTGACGTCGTAGTAGACGCGGCCGCTGTATTGCGATGGGACCGAGTAAATCGTGCCGGCGTAGTTGGCGTTGTTCCCGCTGTAGCCGTCGCTCCAGTTATTGATCCAGAGACCATAGTCCAGACCACCGAGCGTCGTTCCCGACGTCGTCCCCATATACGTTGTCGGCGTAAGTGCCACGGCGGGCGAACTGGCAGTCGCCACGATGACCATCGCGACCACGTGCGCCATCAGGAATCGGGGCGTCGTGTTCATCGAAAGGTCTCCAGTACGCGCTACGCGTGATTCCCCACCAGCAGCAAAAACCCTGGCCGATCGTGGCGGTCTGGCCACAAAAGATCCCTGCTATCGCCGCACCCCCCCAAGGCCTAAAGGCCGCTTATTAAGTGTATCCGCTCGAGGTCGTCCGTTACAAGGGCTCCTTTGGGGAATGAGGGGAATTTGGTGCGCCATTCGACCTGGGGCCAGCCAGAGAGTTCGACCGGTTTGCGGCTTGCCCGGGAACTACCTCGGCCAACCTACGCGGAGCGGATCCACCCCGAGCAACTCCTGAGGACGAGGGCCAACACCTGGTCGAACCTCGTCTCCAGCCTCGTCGGCTTCTATGCCTGCGGCCGCAACGATTTCGCTCGGGGCTACTCGCCGTGACGGATCAGCGAACCTTCCGACTGCATGACCGAATCCGCCTGGCCTGCCCGATGGCGGCCCAGCCGGCGACGGCGAGGGCGGCGAGTGCCGTGGCCGACGGCTCGGGCACCGCAGCGATGCCAGATGCTGCCGGCGGCGTGTTGTAGTTCCCGGTGTCGTAGAGGCCGGTGGATAAGAAGTCGGCGGTATCGAGGATGTCCACGATACCGTCGTAAGTGAAATCTCCCTCCAGCCACGTCGCCGGTGAACCCGTGTCAAACTTGCCAAGTGCCAGGAAGTTGGCGGTGTCGAGGATATCGATGGACCAGTCGAGGTTGGTGTCGCCGGGCGCCGCAAAGGCCGCCGTCACCGAGCCGTCGCCGTTGTCGAGCCAGCCGACGGACCGCGGGATGCTGGAGGCCACGTCAGAGGCTGCCACGCTCGAGGTGATGCCACTCGTGCCGGTCCAGGAGCCATTATTACGGCCCGCCACGATCGCCGTCACCAGATCGGTGGGAGTCAGGCCGCTCGCCACCGTCACCTTGCCGTTGGCCAGGTCGACCAAGCCGCCGGCATTCGGCGCGAGTCCGCCCACGGCGGTCTCCAGGTAGGGAGCGAGCGACACCGTGCCGCCGGCGAGCGGCACGATCCGGCTCGAGGCCAGCGCCGCGGCGTTGGCGAGTTGCAGCGTGCCCTGCTGGACGCTCGTGGAACCGGTGAGGGTGTTGGCGGCGGTGATCACCAGCGTGCCACCACCGGTCTTCACCAGAGGCAGGCTGCCGGAGAGCGTCGAGTAGCCGGCCTGGGTCTGCGTCTGCGTCGTGCCGCTGCCGACGTTGATTGTGATCGCCCCGACGATCGTCGAGCCGGTGTAGGTGAGGCGGAGCGCCTTGTTCGTGTCGACGAGGTCGAGCTGCCAGTTTGCTTGGTCCTCGGGCCGGAGCATGAAGGTGCTCGCCATGGTGATCGCGCCGCCGCCGGTGCCCGTGTCCATGAGGGTGAAGGTGGTGCCACTGGTGATGCTTGACCCGGTGTAGTTCACATCGAGATAGCCCTGGGCAAGCGACGCCCCGGTTCCCGTGATGTTGATCGTGGAGACGCCGCTTTCGTCGAACGAATAGTTGATCACGCCGCTGTTGGGCACGACGCCCGAAATCGTCGCCGTGAAGTCCATCCTCATCGACGCGATGTTGATCGACGCCTGCGAGCCGATGACGGTCAGAATGGAACTCCCTTCTCCCGTCCCCGGCCCGAAACCGAGCGCGGCGGTCGGATCGTCTGGCACGCCGAGATCGACCACGGCACTGCCGCTGATCCGCAGTTCGGCGCGACTGGTGCCCGAGGCTATCGGCTGATTCGAGCGATGGAGCACCACATTGC
>CAJBSQ010000220.1 GCA_903958265.1 uncultured Planctomycetaceae bacterium | reverse complement strand
TGCCGTCCACGCTGGCGATGCCGTAGAAGGAGACGATCGCCGAGCCGTAGCGGCTGGTCCATTCGAGCGACCCCGGGCCACTGGCCCCGTTCCGCTTCATGCCACGCGGGAAGACCCAGACCTCCGAGCCCGGGTCCTCGACCCAGTCCATCGACCGGGCCACGAGCACGGTGCCGTCGGGGCCGAGGTACACGCATCGCGTGCAGGCGTCAGCAACGCCATGGAAGAAAAGTGCAACGGCGACGGCGACCGTGGTGAGCGAGAAGCGGGCCATGGTTGTCTCTCGGGTGATTGCGGCCAGAATGAAAGCCCGAAGTATAAAGCGCGTTCGGTGTATGTGGACGATCGGCTCCGGGGCGGCAAAAGTCTCCGCTCTCCAGTGCTCCGGATTGTCGCCGGGGCGAGGAAGCGGCCAAGGCCCCTCGAGCAGTTGCTGGAGACGCCCGCGCGGGCAAGTCAGCCATCCGGCGGGCAAGTCAGCCGTCCGGGTTGGCCAGCAGTTGCTCGAGCCGCCCGCGGAGAGGCTCCGGCAGGCGGCCCACGGTGGCGGCGTCGATCAGCCCCACGTCGATCATGTCGCGAAGGTGAGTGCGGTCCTTGTCGCGAAACGCCGTGAGCTTCATCACGATCAGGCGATCGAGGCCCATGATCCGATAGCCCTCGAACGATTCCGCGGCAGAGAGGTCGGGGGATGGCACCGCATCCTGCGGCTTCACCCGCTCCCCGGCGAAGAGGATGTGCACCGCCTCGCGGGCCTTGCCGTCGGGGCCGTCGACGAAGATATCGATGCCAGAGTTGAAGGCGTGAATGAATCCGGCTTCCTCGAGGGCCGCCTTCACGGCCTCGAAGTCGGAGCGAGACACGAGCAGATCGACATCGACCGTGGTCCGCACGGCTGCCGGGTCGATCCGTGACACCCAGGCCGCGACGGCATGGCCGCCGACCACCGCATAAGGAATGCCCCTGGCGTCGAGGGCCCCCACCGCCCGCTTGAGCCGTTCCTTCACCATGGCCACCGCCTGCTCGATTCGGTCGAGAACGTCGAACCCAAACGTGACGACGCTTGGACCCTGAAGAGCCTGAGGACCCTGAGGAGCCTGTTCGCCGTCGCGACGGTTCGGAGCCGTAGCCATGGTGTGAAGTCTACCCGGCATCAAGAGCCTTCACGACGAGCGATTTCAGGTCCTGTACAGACGAACACATATTTGTGCAAGCGGAACTCACCACGGTGCCGTCGTCGGCCGAAGCCGCAACTCGCGGCGATCGACTCCACTGCGGCCGCCGCATCCATGCCCTGCGAGTGTTCGAGCATCGTGCGGGCGGCCTCCAGCCGCTGTTCGCGGAGCCAGGCCATCGGCGTGAGTTCGAAACGTTTCAGGAACGAGACCTGGAGCGTGCGGGCTGCCAGCCCGCACGCTCCATATCGGTGAGGGTGACGGGTGAATCGAGCGACGCCCGCAGCCATTCGCAAAGCCTGTCGATCGCCGTCTGCTTGCTGGGCATGCCCGGGGTCTGCTGGAAGGCCTCGGGCATGAGCAGAAATACCGCCTGGCGAAGGCATTGGTCCTCGATGCCGCTGGCGGCGAGCACACGCGGCTGGCTGCGATAGCGATCTCCCTGGATCGCGAGCCCGATCAGCGTGGTACGCCCCTCCACCACGCCCGCGGTCACCGGCACCGGCCGCAGATCGTCGAGGTTCCATCCGGGCAGCGGCGCATCCGCACCGACTCCCAGCATCGCCCGGGCCGTCGTCGTGAGTTGGTGCCGATCGAACGACGCTTCGAAGTCGCTGGCTGCCGCATCGATTCGCCACTGCACGGGCCCTGAGGTGG
>CAJBSQ010000219.1 GCA_903958265.1 uncultured Planctomycetaceae bacterium | reverse complement strand
GGTCGGAGCGTCATCGACCAGACCTGCATGGTGTTTGGGCAGATGAACGAGCCGCCGGGAGCCCGTCTGCGGGTCGCGCTTTCCGCCCTCACCATGGCGGAATACTTCCGCGACACAGCCGCGGCCGGAGCCGACACGCTGCTGTTCGTCGACAACATCTTCCGCTTCTCGCAGGCGGGCAGCGAGGTCAGCGCGCTGCTCGGCCGCATGCCCAGCGCCGTGGGTTATCAGCCCACACTGGCCACGGAGATGGGGGCGCTTCAGGAACGGATCACGAGCACCACCAAGGGAGCGATCACATCGGTGCAGGCGGTCTACGTGCCGGCCGACGATCCCACCGACCCGGCCCCGGCGACGGCGTTCGGCAACCTCGATGCGTTTCTCTACCTGGAGCGTTCGATCTCGGAGAAGGGCATCTATCCGGCCGTTGATCCGCTCGCCTCGTCGAGCCGCATTCTCGATCCGCAGTACGTGGGCGAGCGGCACTATAAGATCGCCCGCCGCGTGCAGCGGACACTCCAGCGGTACCGCGAACTGCAGGACATCATCGCCATCCTCGGTGTAGACGAGCTCTCCGAGGAGGACAAACTCGTCGTGCACCGCGCCCGCCGCATGGAGCGGTTCCTCTCGCAGCCGTTCCTCGTGGCCGAGGTGTTCACCGGCAAGAAGGGTGAGAAGACGAGCCTTGCCGACACGATCCGTTCGTTTGAGGAGATCGCCGACGGCAAGTGGGACCATCTCCCCGAGCAGGCCTTCATGTATGTCGGTCCGATTGAGCAGGCCGAGGAGCAGGCCAAGAAGATGGCTGCCAAGGCCTGAGACCCCGATCACCTCGACGAAACACCCGCGTGAATACCTCCGCCTCCGCTTGAACTCCTCCGCTTCCGCTTGATACCTCCGCCTCCGCTTGATACCTCCGCCTCCGCTTCCCAAACCCCACATCGACCATGGCAGATACCAAGCAGTCCGGAACGGTGCGGTGCGTGATCGTCACGCCCGAGCAGACGAGCCTCGATACGCAGGCCCGGTCGGTCACGCTGCCGCTCTTCGACGGCCAACGAGGCGTTGGCCGCGGCCACTCGCCCTTCATCGGCCGCCTCGGCGCGGGTGAGGTGAGGATCGTGGGCGAGCAGGGGGTGGCGGCCGACGCCGTCCGCCGACTGTTTGTCGACGGGGGCTTCGTGGAGGTGGGCCACGACACGGTGACCGTGATCACGCAGCGGGCGATCCCGGCCGAGAAACTCGACGCACCTGCCGCCCGCGCGGAACTCGAAAAGCTCGCAGGAAGCCGGGCCGCTGGGGACGAGGCGATCGATGCCCGACTGAAGGCAGAACACGCTGCCCGTGCTCTCGTGCGGACTGCCAGCCGGGGCGGCTGACGTCGGATGAGCCGGTGTTCGGAGGGCAGGGGGCCGCGGCCGGCCAGCCACTCACGGCGGCCACCCTGAGGAGCGTGACGGCGGCGGGGCCGCCCGTCGGAGCCCCTGAACCGCTTTTTTACGGCCTGAATCGGCATGGGCGGGGGCGTGCCGACTTCGCTAGTCTCTGGGTGTTCCCGCCCCTGGAGACGATTGCCATGCGTGCCCTGCTCCTGTCGCTCTGCTGTTTCGCCGCCTCGGTCGCTCCGTGCTTCGGCCAGGCGGCCGCGAAGGTCCCCGTTGTGTTCGCGGCCTACGCGACGCCGCTGGAAGAGCCTTGGAACATGGTCATCCACACGGCGTTGCAAGACGCCGAGAAGATGGGCCGCATCAGCTACACCTGGCAGGACAAACTCGCCACGCCGCAGGCGATGACCTCCGGGCTCCAGTCAGCCCTTGTCCGCCGCCCCGACGTGGTCTTTGCCGACGGTGTCGAGGCCCTCGACGCCATCAAGGCGGTGGCCGCCGCCAACCCCGGCATTTCGTTCGTGGTCGGCACGTCGTCGGCCCCCGTGGCCCCGAATCTCTCGGTATTCGACAGCAACCTGTCGGAACCCGCGTACCTGTGCGGTTTCGTCGCCGGCAAACTCACGAAGACGGGCATCGTGGGAGTCGTGGCGGGCCGCAGCGACGTGCAAGTGCACCGCGCGATCAACGCCTACATCCAGGGAGCCCGCGACGCCAACCCGGCGGCCAAGGTGAAGGTGACCTTTATCGATTCCTGGTATGACCCGCCCAAGGCCAGGCAGGCCGCTCTCGACCAGATCGCTGCGGGCGCGGACCTGATCTGGGCCGAACGTGAGGGGGCCATCGCCGGCGCCCGCGAGAAGGGGGTGTATGCCTTTGGCAATCTCGTGGATCAGAGCGTCGAGGGGCCGGAGACCGTGCTCACGGGCCCGGTCTGGAGCATGGCCCCGATCGTGGATCATGTCTCCAAGCTGTCGGCCGCCGGCATGATCCGCGGCGAGAGTTACCTCGACTTCTCGACCCTCGCCCGCGGCGGCGCGATCCTCGCCTCCTGGCATGGGTGGAACGAGAAACTCCCGCCCGACGTGATGGAACTCGTCCGGGCAAAGCAGAATGCGATCAAGACGGGCGTGCTCGTGATCAACCCCAGCGCCGACAGGCCCGTGGGCGATTGAGGGGCAGACGAACCGCCCGCGGGCGTGAAGCTAGATCTGCCAGTCGACGCCAGCCTCGGGCATCTCGCCCCGCATCCGCAGTTTGGGACGCTCGAGCACGACCGTCGTGTGCGGATCGACCGACCGCGTCAGCCAGACATTGCTACCGATCACCGAATCGTGGCCGATCCGTGTCGCGCCGCCGAGCACGGTCGCGTTGGCATAGATCACCACGCCATCCTCGATCGTCGGATGCCGCTTGGTGCCACGGACAAGGTGGCCGTCGGCGTCGGTCTGGAACGAGAGGGCCCCGAGGGTGACGCCCTGATAGATCTTCACGCGGCTGCCGATCTCACAGGTTTCGCCGATCACGACGCCGGTGCCATGATCGATGAAAAAATGGTCGCCGATCGTCGCGCCGGGATGGATGTCGATGCCGGTGCGGGAGTGCGCCCACTCGGTCATCATCCGGGGAATCAGCGGCACCTCCAAACGGTGCAGGACATGGGCGAGCCGGTGGATCGTCACCGCCTCGAGGCCGGGATAGCAGAAGATGATCTCGTCGAGGGTCCGTACGGCGGGGTCGCCGTCGTAGGCCGCCTGGACATCGGTCGCGAGCACCTTTCGCAACTCGGGGATCCGCTCAAGAAACTCGACCGCCTTGGCCTGCCCGAGGGCCTCGAAGTCGGCGTCCTCCGTGCAGTGCCGAACGGCATCCGACACGGCCGGCACCTCAACGCCCTGCTCCAGGGCGGTCCGCTGCACCGAGAGGCTGTGCCGTAAAGCCCGCCCGATCTGGACGGTGAGTTTGTCGTGCAGGCCGTCGATCAGGTCGCCGACGTGGTAGGTTACATTGCCGAGGTGGAGGTTTTCGCGGCGGCGATAGCCGGGATAGAGGATCTCCTTGAGATCCTCGCAGACCGAGATGATCGTCTCGTAGTTGGGCAGCGGGCAGTGACCGAGGTAGTGGATCGTGGGGACATCCTGGTACGTCTCGACGATCCGCCGCGTCAGTTCCGGCAGCTGCTCCTTGATCCGTAGGTCTGTGGCCATGAAGGTCGATCGTAGGGGTGACAGCGGGACCGGGCAAACAAATCTCCGGTACGGTCGGCGGATTCCGGTGGTGGAATTGAGGCTTCCCGCGAAATCCGCGAGCAAAACCCGCGGCCACCCCCGCCGGGGCAATCCTGGCAGGATGTGCCGCCGGAACCGTCCGCCGCTCATGGGCCGCTGAGGGTCCAGGCTAGGCGTCGCCGGCGGCGGCAATCGCGTCGGCCAGCGTGAAGGCCTCGTCGTAGAGGGCCCGCCCCACGATGCAGCCGGTACAGCCGATGCCAGCCACGCGGCGGATGTCATCGAGCGTGGCGATCCCCCCCGAGGCGATCACCGGAGCCTTCGCCACCGCCAGCATCTCGCCGAGGGCCGCGAGGTTGGGCCCTGCGAGCGTGCCGTCCGTGGCGATGTCGGTGTAGACGATCGCCGCGAGCGGCAGGTCGGCGTGCCGACGGGCCACGTCGACGGCGAGGAGCGTGCTCGTGTCGAGCCAACCGCGAACGGCCACCTTCCCGTCGCGGGCGTCGAGCCCCAGAACGATTCGCTCCGGGAAGTCGCAGGCCATGCGGATGAGCAGTTCGGGCTCCTCGATCGCCACGCTGCCGACGATCACTCTCGAAAGCCCGGCGGCAAGGTAGGCAGCGGCGGTCTCGAGGCTGCGGATGCCGCCCCCGACCTGGCACGGGATTCCCGCCGCCTTCGCCATGCGGCCGACGAGGTCGGCCTGGAGCGCCGCTCCCGCCTTGGCGCCGTCGAGGTCGACGATGTGGAGCCGGCGGGCACCGCCGGCCAGAAAACGCCCCACCATGGCAACCGGGTCGTGACCGAAGACGGTCTCCCGCGCGTAGTCTCCCTGCAGCAGCCTGACACAGTTGCCGCCGCGGAGGTCGATCGCCGGCCAGAGTTCCATCGAACGGTCTCCGCGGTGGGGGTGGTCAGTCACGGCCGACGAACGACGCGAGGAGTCGCAGGCCGATCGTCTGGCTCTTCTCAGGGTGGAACTGTGTTGCGAACAACCTGCCCCGCGCGACCGCCGCGCAGAAGTCACCGCCGTAGTCGGTGACCGCCGTCACGACCGACTCGTCCCGAGGCCGGGCATGGTAGGAGTGCACGAAGTAATACCAGCCCGATGCATCGGCCTCCGCCGCCGGGGTCCGCCACCGGACGGTGTTCCATCCCATGTGGGGCACCTTCAGGCCCGCGGGCAGATCAAACCGCACGACCTCACCGGGCAGCAGGCCCAGGCCCTCGTGGCGACCGCCCTCCCAGCCGGTCTCGAAGAGCAACTGGAGCCCCATGCAGATGCCGAAAAACGGCTTGTCGGCTCGGACGTGCGCGATCAGGGGATCGACGAGCCCGCGATCGCGGAGGGCCCGCATGGCATCGCCGAAGGATCCCACGCCCGGCAGCACGACGCGTTCAGCCTCAGCCACGACCTGTGGATCAGCGGTGATTCGCGCCTCGGCCCCGAGCCGCTCAAAGGCCTTCTGCACGCTCCGCAGGTTGCCGCTGCCGTAGTCGACGATCGTGACCATGCGGCGGAGTGTAGCAGGCGGCCCGAAGCCGGTCACTTCGCTGCGATGTCGACCGCGGAGCGGTCAGGGTAGACGACGAGTTCTACTCGCCGGTTGCGGGTGCGGCCCGCCGACGTTGCGTTGGACACCAGCGGATGATTGGCGCCGTGGGCCACGAGAAACAGCTGGCTCTCGTGCATCGTCGTGCGGGTGGTGAGGAAGTCGAAGACGGCAGCCGACCGGGCGGCAGTGAGCTGGTGGGGTGACGTCCACGACGCGTTCTGCAGAGGCTCGGTGTCGACGTGTCCCTCGATGCCGATGAAGTGCCCGGGGTAGACCCGTTCGAGTTCGTTCGAGACCTGCGTCAGCGTCGCCGTCCCCTCGGGAAGCAGGTTCGCGGTGCCATGGTCGAACAGCCGGTCGGCGGGGATGTCGATCCGCACCACGGCGCCGTCGAATCGGGGCTGGAGGTCGGGCAGCTTGAGCTGTGTCATCGCCGACTGCATCACGACCGGCGTCGTCGGTACGCCGCCGTCGTTGCTCGCCCGCGGTGGCTTGTCGGCACCGGGAGGAAGCCCTGCGGCCCGCGTCTGGGCGAGCTGCGACGACGTGCTCGCGAGCTGGTCCTGGAGCGCTGCGATCTCGTCGTGCATCACCTGCGATTCCTGGCGGCTACGAACGAGCGCCGCCTCCAGCTGGCGACCATCGACATCGGCATACGACGGCGGGGCGGCGGATGACGAGGTCTGGGGCAGGGTGTGGGCCGGTGCCGCGACGCCCGGGGGTGGGTCGAGGCTGGGCGGCGCCAGCGACTGCTGCTTCTTGAATGGATTGGCCGCGCAGCCGAACGTGGCGGCCGTCAGCGCGGCGACGGCCAGGGTGCAACGAGCGTGGCGACGGTGCGAAGCTGCCATCGAAAAACCTTGAGCTCCAGCGGGGGCGAGATCGTAGGAAACCCGCGGCGACGGGGCAAGGCCGGCAACCACCCGCCAGAGCACGATTTACGCGGCGGAAATCGGCCGGATCCGGTGCCAGATCCAGAGGGTCACCGCGGTCAGGACGATCACCGCTCCGACCACCAGGGCCAGCTCCCCAGGCCGTTCAAAAAACGCCTCTGTCTGCTGCCAGAGCGGCCGCCACCAGACGACCACGACGGCTGCGGCCAGGCAGAGGCTTGGGCCGAAGGGCAGCTCTGTCTCGCTCCGTACCACGAGCTGGGTCACGCCGTGGACGAGCCCGATGAACACGGCGAGGAAACAGGCGAGCAGGCACGGCTGCCACCCGAGCCATGCGCCGACCATCGCCATCAGGGTCACGTCGCCGAGCCCCATCGCTTCCCGCCCCAGCGCGCGGGAGGCGCCGGCGCGGGTGAGCCAGATGATCCCTCCCGACACCGCGATGCCCACCAGCGACGAGACCAGCCCCCGCCAATGATCGCCGCCGACGAACCAGCCCCCGAGCAAGACGGCCGCCCCAGTCGTGACCACGACCGGCCGCGGTCGGAGCCACGCTGCCCACCACGCAGAGCCGCCGCCCTGCCGCCGAGGCTCGTCCGGCTCCGTGCCCACCAGGCACCACACCGCAAACACCGCCGCCACCAGCGCCAGACCAGCCAGCGCGGGCCGGGGTGCCAGCCAATCGGGCCACGGCCCGCGGAGGCTACCGAACACACCAAGCACGTCGGGCTCGCGCAGCGGCATGGCGAACGACCGGGGCACGTCGCGCAGGATCGGCAGCAACGCATCCGGCGCGGCGGT
The DNA here is from genome assembly GCA_903958265.1 of uncultured Planctomycetaceae bacterium. Lineage (GTDB taxonomy): Bacteria > Planctomycetota > Planctomycetia > Pirellulales > UBA1268 > QWPN01. Next base: position 13,483 of record CAJBSQ010000219.1, on the reverse strand, counting down.
GAGCCATGCCAGCCCTGCCAGAACGCCCGGCACGGTGATCGCGTCTGGAATCACTCGATGGCGGATGTCGACCCAGGCCGCGGCGGCGAGGAGGGCGAAGAGCAGCTGATGGGCCGCCCAGCGAAGCACGACGTGCATCCCGGGGGCGGCCACCGATCCGGCGCCCGCGCCGCCATGCACCTCCCACCACCACGTCCCGAGAGCGGTGAGCATCACGGCCAGAGCAACGCCCCCCCGTACCAGCCGGTCAGACCGCGGCAGCGGATCCACGAGACGCCCCCCGCCGGTCGTCACCAGGGCCGCAGACGCAAGGCCCACGACGAGGGGCAGCGCCCAGCCGATGGGATCGCGGGGATCGAATACCAGGGCAGGGGAGCTCATACCGTTCGCTCGGACGAGCCCCCCGGCACGCTGCTGCCCCGCGTCGCCAGCCAGGCGACGATGCACGCTGTGATCTGCTGCGGTGAATCACGCCCCGTGTCGAAGGCGACATCAGCGGAGTCGCGGTACAGCGGTTCGCGGGCGCTGAGCGTGGCGGCAACCTCATCCAGTGGATCACCGCCGGAGAGGGCGGGGCGGCGGGACGCGGTCATCGGATCGGCCGCCAGCCGCCGCCGCACGATGTCGGCCGCCGCAAAGAGCCAGACAACCGGCCGGCCGTGGGCCCGGAGCAGTCGCCGGTTGGCAGGGCGAAGCACCACACCGCCGCCGGTCGCGATGATCGCTGGAGGCCCGGCGAGCAGGTCGGCCAGCACCACCTGCTCGAGATCCCGAAAAGCCTTCTCGCCCTGGTCGTGAACCAGCGTGGTGATCGAGCAGCCCGCGCGGCCTTCGAGCACCACGTCGGCGTCATGCCAGGGCAGTCCGAGGCTCCCCGAGAGGAGTTCGGCGACCGTCGATTTGCCGCAGCCGCGGTAGCCGATGATCGTCAGCCGTGTCATGTCAATCATGGGATGGGTAGGTGGGCCGCCGTCATGGGAAGCATGTCAGCCCGGTTGCTTCGCTGATGCCGTGGCCCGCTTGAGGGCGTCCCGCATCACCTGCTGCGGCGGTTCGACGCCGTGCCAGATGCGGAACTGGATCGCCGCCTGCCGGACGAACATCTCTACGCCCGTCACGGTGCGACAGCCAACGCTTCGGGCTTCCTTGATGAACAGGGTGTTCTCCGGATTGTAGACGGTGTCGAACACCACCATGTAGGGCCTCAGGTGCTCCTTGTCGTACGGGGTCTCGTCGACGTTGGGGTGCATGCCCACCGGGGTGGCATTGACCACACAGTCGGAGGGCATCCGGTGGCGGGCAGCCCACTCGACCGCCTTGCAGCCGACTTCGGCGGCGATCTTCTTCGCCCGGTCGGCGGTGCGGGACGTCACCGTGACCTCGACCCCGCGCTGCTTGAGCCCGAACGCGACGGCGCGGGCCGCCCCGCCGCCCCCCAGCACAACCGCCGTCTTCACGCCGAGCGTCCCATTCTGGGGCTGCTCATCTCCGCGGAGCGCCGCCGCCAGGCTCTCCACGGCGGCGGTTGCGTCGGTGTTGGCGGCTTCGATTCCAGCGGGCGTGAACGAGAGCGTGTTGGCGGCACCGATCGACTGCACGAGGCCGTCCACGGCGGTGGCATGCCGCAGCACGGACTCCTTGTGCGGTATCGTGACACTCAGGCCTGATAGCGGCCAGCGGGAGGCGGCCGAGAGGAACTCATCGATCTGCTCGGCCGGTACCCGAAAAGGCACGTAGACCGCATCGATGCCCGCGGCCGCAAGCGCGGCGTTGTGCACGACCGGGCTCAGGCTGTGCCCCACGGGGTCGGCCACGACGCCGTAGATGCGCGTGGCGGCCGTGATCGAATCGTAGCGGTACATCTCCCGCATCTGCCGCCAGCCGATCTGCCCAGGGGCCAACACGCGGTCGTCGTTGAACGTGGCGTAGGTGAAGGGAGCCCCGCAGCGGCCCCCCAGGATCCGCGTGGGCGCACCGATGTCGCCCATGCAGATCCCAACCGTGGGCAGTCTGCTGGCATGCACCATCTGGAGCATCCGCAGATTGTCGGTGGGATGGTTCGCCATGGCCGCGATCTTGACGACGTCGGCATCCATCGAGGCGAGTCGCTTGTGCAGGAGCGTGAGGTCGGCGGGGGTTTTCTGGAAGTCATGGTGGCTGATGATCCGCTTCGTCACCCCGTAGCGGCGAACGCCGGCGGCGACGTCATCCTCGAGGTCCACATAATCGGCCCCTTCGACGATGGCCGTCCGCAGCAGGGTCAGTCGCGCCTCTTCGGAATGCTCCCAGCGGCCGCCGTCGCTCTTCCGCCGGCAGGTCATGATGACGGGGCAGGGGCGGTCCCTGAGGAGCCGCTTCACCTGCACCTCGCCCTGGAGATAGTCGAGCCGCAGTTCGACGAGCCCGATGCCGTTCTCCACCAGGTGCTTATGTTCGGCGATCACGTGCCGATGCCGGCCACGGCCGATGCTCACGCAGATCATCGATTCTCCTTCGTGCCTCAGGTGCGGCGAAACTGCCGGTCCAGATCCTGTCTCGAGAGCGTCAGCGACGTGGGACGACCATGCGGGCAGTGATGCGACTCGGGGACGATCCGCCACTCCTGCACGAGCGCGTCGACCTCGGCCTGCGAGAGCCGATCGCCGGCCTTGATCGCCGCCCGGCAGGCGAGCCCGTGGAGCACCTCGTCGACGAGCATGCTCGAGCCGCCCCCCGTCGCCGCCGTCGCCGCGAGCCGGTCGAGCACTTCCTGCACGATCATGGCGGCCGGCGTGTCGCCCACGAGCGCCGGTTTCGACGTCACGATCACGGTGGCCCCACCAAATGGCTCGATCCGCATGCCGGCCCGCTCCAGTGTCGCAGCATGCTCTCCGATCAGTTCCAACTCGCTCGGATCAAGGTCGAGCTTCTCGGGAATGAGCAGGGGCTGCACCTCGAGCCCGCCCCCGTCGACCGAGGCTTTGAGCTTCTCGTAGAGCAACCGCTCGTGGAGGGCGTGCTGGTCGATCACCTCGATGCCGTCGCCGCTTTCGACCACGATGTAGCGGTCGTGCATTTGCACGGCGAGTGCGTCGCTAACGCCGGTGCGAGCAGCCTCGTCGATCTCCCATGCCATCGGCACGGCCGCGGCCGACCCCGGCGCGGGTGGAGTGCCGGCGGCTGGATCGGCAGTTGCGGCCCACAGCGGCGGCGGGTCGCGCCGGAGAGGGCCGCCGGCCGGAAACGGTGCGAACTCCGGAAGTCGCGGAGCCGGCCAGGCGTCGGACAGCGGCGGCTCCAGTCGGGTGGTCACGTTGGCGGCGAGGAACTTGGATCGCAGGGCCGCCAGCACGAGCCGGTAGAGCCGCGACGGCTCCCGAAATCGGACCTCCATCTTGGCGGGATGGACATTCACGTCGACGGCATCGGGGGGAAGGTCGAAGGCGAGAAAGACGATCGGCTGCCGGCCGGAGAGCAGCAGCCCCCGATAGGCCTCCTGCACCGCATGGAGGATCGAACGATCGCGGAACGGACGGCCGCCGACGATCAGGTGCTGCAGGCGGCCGCTGGCCAGGTCATCCTCGGGGCGACCCACGAAGCCATGCACCGAGACCTCGCCGTCATCGGCTTCCACCTCGATGAGGCGGTCGCTCAGCTCGATGCCGAACAGGTCGCCGATCCTCGCCCGCCACGAGCCGGTCACGGGCAGGTCGTGGATCCGGCGGCCGTTGTGGGTGAGGCTGAAGCCCACTGCGGGATGGGCAAGGGCGGTGCGTACGAACGCCTCCGAGGCATGCGACCACTCGGTCTGCGGCGCCCGGAGAAACGACCGTCGCGCCGGCACGTTGCCGAACAGCTGGTGCACCTCGACGGTCGTACCGACCGCACATCCCTCGGGCACGACCTCGCCGGCCCGGCCGCCGTCGACCGTGATCGCGGCGCCAATGCCCTCGGGCGTCCGCGACCGGATCACCAGCCGCGACACCTCACCGATGCTGGCCAGCGCCTCGCCTCGGAAGCCGAGCGTGCCGATCCGCTCGAGGTCCTCGGCAACCCGAAGCTTGCTCGTGGCATGGGCCGTCACCGCCAGTGGCAGGTCCTCGGCCTCGATACCGCCGCCGTCATCCACCACGCGGACCAGGGCAACGCCCCCCTGTTCGAGCGCGACGTCGATCCGCGACGGTGACGCGTCGAGGGCGTTTTCCAGCAGTTCCTTGACGACGCTCGCGGGCCGCTCCACCACCTCGCCGGCGGCGATGCGATTGACGACCGACATCGGGAGTTGGTGGATGCGTCCCATGGTGCCGCGAATCCTACACCAAGAATGCGCTTCCAGGCATCGCCCGGCGTGATCTCCTCGGCCGGGAAAACCCCAGCGTTTCGTCCGCACGCGCCTGGCCGCAGCGGGGCTGGTGGCGTCGCCACGCGGGCGTCAACTGAGGTGGTACTCCTTGATCTTGCGGTAGAGCGTTCGCTCGCCGATCCCGAGCAGGTCGGCGGCCTGCTCGCGATTGCCGCCGGTCAGCTTAAGCGTCTCGCCGATGAAGATCTTCTCGACCTCCTCGAGCGGCCTCCCCACGAGGGCCGCGATCCCCACCGGCGCGTCGCCCTGGGCTATCGGGGTCGCGGGGCTGTCGGGCTCGAGCTCGAGCGGCAGGTCGTCCACGTCGAGGATTTCGTCGCAATCGACCACGACCATGCTCTCGATGACGTTGCGGAGCTGCCGCACGTTGCCAGGCCAGGCGTAGGAGCCGAGCTTGACCCGAGCCGGCAGCGACATGCCCTTGATCGTCTTGGAGTGGCGCCTCGCGAACTGCCTCACGAAGTGCTCGATCAGCAGCGGGATATCGCCAGCCCGGTCGCGGAGGGGCGGGATTCCGATCGTGACCACCTTGAGACGATGGTACAGGTCGCTGCGGAACACGCCGCTGGCGATTGCATCCTCGAGGTTGCGATTGGTGGCGGACAGGATCCGCACGTTGACACTCACGGGCGTATTGGATCCCACGCGGGTGATCTCGCCCGACTCCAAGACGCGGAGGAGCTTGATCTGCGTCGCCATCGGCATGTCGCCGACCTCGTCGAGAAACAATGTGCCCCCGTGGGCATATTCGAACTTGCCGATCCGATCGTTGGAGGCGTCGGTGAAGGCGCCGCGGACGTGACCAAAAAGCTCACTCTCGAGGATGTTCTCGCTGAGCGCCGCGCAGTTGAGTGCCACGAACGGCTTGGTCTTCCGGGAGCTGTTCTGGTGGATCGCCTGGGCGACGAGTTCCTTGCCGGTACCGGTCTCCCCCTGGATCAGCACCGTGGCATCCGTCGGCGCGATCCGCTTGAGCCGCTCGATGAGCCCCTGCATCTGCGGGCTCGATCCGATCACGCCTTCGAAGCCGAACTTCTCGTCGAGCCGCCGGTGCAGTTCCAGATTCTGGCGCCGCAGCCGTACGCCCTCCGCCGCCTTCTCGACCGCGGCCCGGAGGTGGGCCATGTCGAGGGGCTTCTGGAGGTAGGTGAATGCCCCCTGCTGCATCGCGGAGACGGCCGACGGAATCGTGCCGTGCCCCGTCACCACGATCACTTCGGTCTCCGGTGAGGCCTTCTTGGCACGGGCAAGGATTTCGAGCCCACCGATGTCGTTCATCATCAGGTCGGTGACCACGATGTCGAACGGCTCGGCCTCGATCCGCCGGCTTCCCTCGATGCCGCTGCCCACGACCGTCACATGGTGGCCCAGCCGGCCGAGCACCTCGCCCATCGTGCGGGCATGCACGATGTCGTTGTCGACCACCAGCAACCGCATGGCCGCGGCACCGCCAGCCGGCGCCGCCGTCTCGGCGGGTGTTTCCTGAACTCGGGGCGGTGCTGCTGGGGAGGTCATAGGAGCGATGGTACGAAGCCCCGGGGGCGGGCGTCCAGTTACGGTTCGCGCGTCAGGTCACCGGCCCGGCCGCGGGCCGCCCCGCCTTGGGCAGCCGCGGCGGCGCGGGGAGCCAGATCGTGACCTTGGTGCCGCGGCCGGGGGCACTCTCGACGTCGATCGTACCTCCGTGGGCCTCGACGATTTTCCGGGCGGTTGGCAGACCGAGCCCGGAGCCTCCCTGCTTGGTCGTGTAGAAGGCCCCGAATACCTTGCCCAGCGTCTCGGGATCCATGCCCGGGCCCGTGTCGATCAGTTCGAGGAGTACGCCGAGCCCCGAGGGCCGTGTCCGCACGACAAGTTCGCCCCCCGCCTCCATGGCCTGGACGGCGTTGATGAGCAGATTGAGGACGGCTGACCGGAAGGTCTCACGATCGAGCCGGACTGCCGGCAGTTCCGGATCGAGATACCGCACGACCTCAACCCCCGACTCCTCCGCTCGGATCGCAAAAAAATCGAGCAGTTGGGAGAGTTCGGCGTTGAGGTTGCCCGGCTCGAGCGTCAACGACTCCTGGCGGGCGAAGTCGAGGAAGTCGCCAAGCAGTTTCTGCAGCCGATCGCACTCCTGACGCACCAGGTCGATCTTCGCCTTGGCCCGGCGGTCGCGGTGCTTCGTCGGCGAGTCCGGATCGGTGCTCTCGAAGTCCTCCGCGAGGAGTTCCATGTTGAGCCGGATCGTCGACAGCGGGTTGCGGATCTCGTGGGCGAGGCCGCCCACGAGAGCCGCGAACTCCGCATACGTTTCGGCCCGCGAGTGATCCCAATCGTCATCGGACGACATGGCCGGATCCGCCCTCACGAGTCTCTGTGGAAGATCACTCCGCCGCCGGGCTGCCTGCAGCCTCGGCCTGCTCCCGCAGCACTGCCTTGCGGCTGAGCTTGACGCGATCCTGGTCGTCGACAGCGATCACCTTCACCCGCATGACGTCGCCAATGCGGCAGAAATCGGCCACGCTCTTCACGAAATCGTCGGAGAGTTCACTCACGTGGCAGAGGCCGTCCTTACCGGGCACCAGCTCGATGAAGGCACCGAAATCCTTGATGCTCGTGACCCGACCCTCGTAGATTCGGCCAACCTGAATCGACGCAGTGAGGCCCTCGATCTGAGCCATGGCCGCCATCGCCCCTTCGGCGTCGTGGCTGGCGACCGTGACCGTGCCGTCGTCCTCGACGTCGATGTTGGCCCCCGTCGCCTCCTGAATGCCGCGGATGGTCTTGCCACCCGGGCCGATCAGGAGCCCGATCTTCTGGGGGTCGATCCGAGTCCGCAAAAGCCGCGGCGCCCATGGCGAAATCTCCGGCCGCGGCCGACGGATCGCCGAGAGCATGGTCTTGAGGATTTCGAGACGGGCCTCGCGGGACTGCCGCAGCGTGGCCTCGATGATCGCCGGCGAGATGCCGTTGATCTTGAGGTCGAGTTGGATGCCCGTGATACCGTTTTGCGAGCCGGCGATCTTGAAGTCCATATCGCCGTAGTGATCCTCGTCGCCGATGATATCGGTGAGGAGCACCCACTGCTGGTCGTTTTGCTTCACCAGGCCGACGGAGATGCCGGCGACCGGGTGCGTGATCGGCACGCCCGCCGCCATCAGGCCGAGGGTCGCGGCACAGACACTCGCCATCGAGCTCGAACCGTTTGACTCGAGGATGTCTGAGATCACCCGGATCGTGTAGGGAAACACATCCGGATCGGGCAGCACCGGCTTCACGCTTCGCTCAGCCAGGGCGCCGTGGCCGAGTTCACGACGGCCGGGGCCGCGGATCGGACGCACCTCGCCCACGGAATAGGAGGGGAAGTAGTAGTCGAGCATGAACTTCTTCGAATACTCCTCGATCAGACCGTCGACCCGCTGCTCGTCCCGGCCGGTGCCCAGCGTGATGGTGACGAGCGACTGCGTCTCGCCCCGCTGAAACAGAGCCGAGCCATGCACCCGCGGGAGCAGGTCGACTTCGCAGTGGAGCTGACGCAGCGACGTGTGGTCGCGGCCGTCAGGCCGCTTGCCTTCGAGGATCAGTTCGCGGACCGCCCGCTCCTCTAGGCCGTGCCAGACGTGCGAGAAGTCGGCATCACTGGTGCCGCCGGCCGCTCCCGGCTTGAACCCGAAGGCCGGCTCCGTGGGGGCCACGGCAGCCTTCGCCTTTTCCTTCAACGCCTTCACCGCCTGGCCGCGATCCTGCTTGACCATGATCGCCTTGGCGGCCTTCAGCTCGCCGAGGTAATCACGAGTCAGGCGATCGCGGAGGGCCGAGTAGTCGGCCAGCACGTATTCCTTCTTCGGCTTGCCTGCCTTGCGGATGAGCTCTTCCTGCATTTCGCAGATCACGCGAATGATGCGGTGGGCTTCCTCCAGCGCCTGGAACATCCGGTCCTCGGGCATCTCGCGGGCGAAGCCCTCGATCATGAGCACCGCGGTCGGACTGCCGGAGACGATGAGGTCGAGATCACTCTCTTCGAGCTGGTCGATCGTCGGGAACGGCACGAATCGGCCGTCGATCTGGGCGATGCGCACACTCCCGATCGGCCCCTGGAAGGGCAGCGGCGAAATGCACAGGGCCGCCGATCCGCCAATCATCGCGAGCACGTCGGGATCGTTCTGCCGGTCGCTAGCCAACACGTTGGCCTGCACCTGGACTTCGTCGAAGAAGCCCTCTGGAAAGAGCGGTCGGATCGGTCGGTCCATCAGCCGTGACGTCAGCGTCTCTTTGAGCGTGGGCCGGCCTTCCCGCTTGAGGAAGCCGCCGGGAAACTTGCCGGCTGCAGCGACCCGCTCGCGGTAGTCGCAGGTCAGCGGAAAGAAATCGATGCCGGCGCGGGGCGCTCCGGTGGCCGAGGCCACGAGCACGACCGTCTCGCCGTAGGTCACGAGCACGCTGCCCGCCGCCTGCTTGGCCAGGAAACCCGTCTCGATCGCCAGGGTGCCGTCACCGATCTGCCGCTCAACGCGTTGCTTCAACACTGGTATTTGTCCTTCCCTTCGCATCCGCCTCGCGACCACCAGGTCGCCAGAGCGCGAATGTGCCTTCGTTGCTCTTGCCGGACGCAACGGAGCGCCCGGGCGAATCCCTCCCGACGAACGTCCGAACTGCGGAACCACTTTCGGGGTCCGCCGGAACGTCCGACCAATCAACGCCAGCCGAAGTCGACCCGGCACTCGCCGAGGCCGTCCGCTACTTGCGGATCTCCAGGCGGCGGATGATGTCCAGATACCGCTGCGGGGCCACCCGCTTGAGGTAATCGAGAAGCCTGCGACGACGGCTCACCATCATGAGCAGACCCCGCCGGCTGGCGAAGTCTTTGGAGTGCTTTTTGAAGTGGTCCGTCAGGTGCGAGATCCGCCCAGTCAGCAGGGCGATCTGGATCTCGGCTGAACCGGTGTCAGCGGTTCCCCGCCGGTGGGCACCAATCAGCTCGTTTTTGCGTTCTTTGGTAAGCGACATCAGCCGTCATCCACCCGTCACGGGCGGCATTGATTGTTTGGGTTTGGGATTCGTGGTGCAGAGTGTAGCGGTGACCCTGGGAAATGCAACCGGCGGCCGGCTCAGGCCCGGTTTGCGGCGGTCTGCAGGGGGGGCTTCCGGCTGATTCCATGCCGAGTGTGCACGACGTCCCAGGCGAGACCGACCGACTCCAGGCCGCGGATCACCCAGTAGGTCGGGTCGAGTTCCCACCAGCGGTGCCCGTGGGCGGCCATTCGCTGATAGGCATGGTGGTTGTTGTGCCAGCCCTCGCCAAAGGCGAGCAGGCCCACCCACCAGAGATTGCGGGAGTCGTCGGTGGTTTCGTAGTTGCGGTAGCCCCACATGTGGCTGGCGGAGTTCACGAGCCAGGTGATGTGAAACACGATCACCATCCGCACCGCCAGCCCCCAGATGAGCCAGGAGACGCCGGTAAAACGGTCGAAAAAGGTCCAGCCCGCGCCGAGCAGCGCACTGCCGAGAAGAATGTGCCAGACCAGGAACGTTTTGTGGAGGAACACCACGCCCTTGTCCTTGACCAGGTCGGGCGCCCACCGCTTCGTGTGTGCCGCAAGTTCCTCCCGCGTGTGCTGCGGGAAAATCCAGAGCATGTGGGCCCACCAGCCGCCATCGCGGGGCGTGTGCGGATCGCCATCCTGATCGCTGAAGGCGTGGTGCTTGCGGTGGTTGGCGACCCAATCGATCGCCGAGCCCTCGCCTGACACGCCCCCGAGCAGGGCAAACAGGAACCGCATCGGCTTCGTCGTCTGAAAACTTCCGTGCGTCAGCAGGCGGTGATAACCCAGACAGACGCCCAGGCCTCCAGTGACCCAGTAGAGCGCGAGGCAGATCGCCAGGCCAGACCAGGTGAAGTAGAAGGGGGCCAAGAGAGCGGCCAAGTGAACGCCGCCAATCCAGATGACCGAGGGCCAATCGAGATCGGCCCAGTGCGCCGCGCCGTTTTCATTTCGCGGCTCGACGGCTGGACCACCGGCAGTCACGTCACCGCGAGGGTCGTGGATCGCCGAACGACCGAATGCGTCGCACGGCTCCGCCACGGCTGTGCCGCCGCCGTCCCTCTGGTCGCTGGCGTTCACTCCGGCGTCAAACCCGGCGTCACGATAGCGATCCGAAGCGGGGGAGTGTGGCGACATCATGCGGCCCCTAAGGAGAGTGGTAGAGAGTGGTGGAAGGTGGTGAGGGAGGCGGTGCTTCAGGACGCTCCGAGAACCAGTTGTTCCGTGGGGCGTCCGCGCTGTCATCGACGACTGTGATACTCTGACGCCAGGACCGCGATTTGGGCAGTCGGAAGCCGTCAGAACCCGGTCCGGCGGACGTCAAAACTGCGTCAAAACCCGCGGTGCTGATCCCCATCCGAGGGGTTTTCGGCCCGTGCTCCCGATTCCGACCGCTCGGTCGGCTTGGCGGGCAGCACCGACATCAGCCACGCACCGGGGCCATCGGCCGGCACAAACGTGGCCGCCGGAGGCGAGAGCACCCAGGCGAGCCGATCGAACGGGACCGGTGCCGAGGGGGCATGCAGCAGGGCCGCCCCCCCGGCAACGGCGACCGCGTCGCCGAGCGCTGGCTGCAGGGTCATCCGGTCGCCCTCGAGTTTCATCACGCACCCCGCCGAATCGAAGGAACGCACGGGCTCGCCCGTCGATCGGGCGGCCGCTGTCGGCCGGCACCCCAGCGCGATGACGAGGCGATCGAAGAGCGGCGCATCGACCCATCCTCGGCCACAGCCGCACTCGACGGCTGCGGCGGCGAGTCGGCCGTCGCTCCACGCCACCCGTGACGCGTCGACCCAGGCGGTTCCCGCCCCGCGGGCGCCCAGCACCTTCGTCACCGAGCCGAGGTCGATCTCGTCGATGCGGCCGGTGGCAGTGCCACTCCAACCGGCCGCGTCATGCGTGGCGTGGAACTCCCCGGCGACGGTCGCCGACCAACCCGCGGCATCTGCGGTGCCGTCGGACCACCCGGCCACGGCAGCCATCACGGGCAGCGGCTGCGGATGCGAGAGCCGCCCATCGACCTCGAATCGCTCGCGGCCCTCGCGGTCGCCGGCGTCGAGCGTGCGGACCATTCGCACCTCGTCGTCGGCCTCGCTGCCTTCCGGACCATCAGGACGACACACGATGCGGACCGCCCGCGTCTCGCCCTGCGCGACGCACTCGATCCGCAGGCTCGTCGGCGGTGATGCGGTCGGCCCAGACTCCCGGCCGCAGCCCGTCCAGGCGAAGTCGCCGGCCTCGATCACGCAGTTGCGGGGATGGCGGGCGTCGCTCCGCAGCCATTCCCGCACGAGTCCGCCGAGCACGAGGGCCGCCTGCGGGTCGAGTCGTGCCGTGTCCACCCGCAGCCGATCCTCGGTGTCCGCCGACTCGACCTCGATGGTGGGAATCTCGACGAGTGTCCGGCCCGTCGGGGTGCGGACGACACACGAACGCGCCCGCACCACCCCGGGCCGCGGATGCTCCACGGCACCGATCGTCAACGGCAGGCCGATCGACTGCTGCCAGCGGACTCGCACCGCCTCGCGATGCCCCGCCGATCCGCGCGCCACGGCCCAGGCGGCCAGCATCGCGCACGGCAGCAGGGCGACGATCACGAACGTCAGCCGGGCCAGCCGGATCCGACCAGCCGACCGCTCGATGAACATCCTTGTTCTCCCGGAAGGGCCGTTCCGCCGGGCCCCGCTCAGCGTTTCCTGGCGAGCTCGTGGTAGAGGTTCCAGCGGGCCTGCATCTCCTCGACGCTGTCGCCCCCGAACTTGTCCACGAGCGCCGCGGCGACTTCGAAGGCGACCACGTTCTCCACGATCACGCTTGCCGCACTCACGGCGCACACGTCGCTCCGCTCGTAGGCCGCCTCCTCAGACTCCTTCGTGCGGAGGTTGACCGAGCCCAGCGGCTTGCGGAGGGTCGCGATCGGCTTCATCGCCGCGCGGACGACGAGCGGCTGGCCGTTGGTGATGCCCGCCTCGAGGCCGCCGGCGTTGTTGGTGGGCCGCGTAAATCCGAGCGTGGGACCCCCGCGGGCCGCCTCGTCGAAGCCGATCGGGTCATGCACCTCGGAGCCGCGCCGGCGGGCCGCCTCGAAGCCCATCCCGATCTCGACCCCCTTGATCGCCTGCACGGCCATCACCGCCTGCCCCAGCCGGCCGTCGAGTTTTCGATCCCACTGCGCGTGCGTGCCGAGGCCGATGGGCAGGCCGTCGACGCGGACCTCCACCACGCCGCCGAGCGTGTCTCCCTCCTTGCCGACCTTGTCGATCAGCGCCGTCACCTCGGGGTCGCGTTCGGGGTGGAGCGAATAGATCTCGCTCGCCTCGCGGAGGCTACGAAGCTCGGCCAGCGACCCGGCGCGGCCGCCAAGCACCACGCCACCGAGTTCGGTGACCCAGCCGGCGACCTCGATGCCAAACGCAGAGAGCAGCTGGCGGGCCAGGCCGCCGGCGGCGACGCGGGCCGCCGTCTCGCGGGCGCTGGCCCGTTCGAGCACGGCGCGGACGCCGCCGAGATGCTTGATCGACCCCGCGAGATCGGCATGGCCCGGACGCGGACGGTCGACGTCTTCGAGCCGCTCCATCTTGGCGTCCTTGTTGATCACCTCGAGTGCCAGCGGGCTGCCGAGCGTCATTCCCCGCCACAGCCCGGAGAGGAAGGTCACCGTGTCGGTCTCGATCCGCTGGCGGCCGCCGCGGCCGTAGCCTCCCTGGCGCCGCTTGAGTTCATGGTCGATGACCGCCGGATCGACCGCGAGCCCGGCCGGGAAGCCGTCGACGAGAGCGACCAGCGCGGGGCCATGGGATTCACCGGCGGTCCAGTAGCGGAGCATGGGAAGTGGGGGGTACGGCGTGGCGGGGGGAGTGCAAGATGGAGTCTAGTTTCGAAACGGGGGTGTCCCTAGGCCAGAAGTCGGGCCAGAACTCAGGCCGGAACGCCCGGGCGGAGACCGCCGGGCAAGGCGGAGGCCTCGGAGGCGGTCATCCGGAGGTGGATTGTGTGGTGATTGAGAGCCGCTAGATCGCATTCGACTTACGTGTATCGCCGGCTCGGGGGCGGCAAAAGTCTCGTCGCCGGGCGAGGATACGCCCAAGGCTCCTCGAGCGTTCGCCGACCCCCT
>CAJBSQ010000218.1 GCA_903958265.1 uncultured Planctomycetaceae bacterium | reverse complement strand
GTGGGCGTCATGCCGACGATGTCACCGCCGGCGGCACGGCGAATCTCGTCCATGTGCCACTGCGGATCCTGAAACCCGGAGAGCGAGTGGCTCTCGAAGACGAGGTCGGAGAGGATGCCGTGGATCCGGGTCTGCATCTCGTATGAGAAGCCGGCCATGACGGAGTTGACGACGATCATCGTCGCCACGCCGAGCGTCACGCTGACGATGCTGGCCAGCGCGATCCAACGGGTGCGGAGATACCGCCAGCAGAGCAAGAGTTTGTACATCGGGGCGGGAACCTCTCGTGGGGGCGGGACGATAGCAGACCCCCCGCCCCGCCGAAACCCCGTACTTCCCGCGGAGAAGGCTTTCCCTGCAGGCGCCGGGAACCGCGGCCTTTCCCGCATAAGTATCGCCGCGGGCGTGCCGCCGCATCGGCGGCGGTGCCTGGTGTGCAGCCTGCGGAATCGCCCGGTCTTACGCCCGCGGGCGGTGGATCGGAAACAGGATCACGTCGCGGATGCTCGGCGCGGCGGTCAGGAACATCACCAGCCGGTCGATGCCGATCCCCAGGCCGCCGGCGGGGGGCATGCCGTGCCGCAGCGCCGTGATGAAGTCCGTGTCCATTCGGGCCATCGAATCCTCGGCCGCCAGCCCTGCCAGCTGCGTGCGAAACAACTCCTCCTGCAGGTCCGGGTCGTTGAGTTCGGTGTAGGCATTGGCCAGTTCCATGCCGGCCACGTAGAGCTCGAACCGCTCGGCGATCTGCGGCGCGCCCGCCTTCCGCTTGGTGAGCGGGCAGATCGACGCCGGATAGTCGATCACGAAGATCGGGCCGTCGAGCGTCTTCTCGACAGTGGCCTCGAAGAGGTCGCTCTTGACCACGTCGGGGTGTCGCCCCGCCGTCTCGATGCCCGCGACCGCGGCCGCAGCCGCCACGCTCGCCGCGTCGGCCGGATCACAGCCGGTCACCTGGCGGAGCAGGTCGTCGTACTTCGCGCGGCGAAACGGCGGCGTGAGATCGACGGGCCGACCCATCCATTCGAAGTGCGTGGGCGATCCGGCCACCTTCGCAGCCTCCAGGATGATCGCCTCGGTGAGGTCCATCATCGTCTCGTAGTTGCCGTAGGCCTCGTAGGCCTCGAGCATCGTGAACTCGGGGTTGTGCCGGGTGCTCACGCCCTCGTTTCGGTAGACGCGGCCGAGTTCGAAGACTCGCTCCATGCCCCCCACGAGCAGCCGCTTGAGGTGCAGCTCCAGGGCGATCCGGAGCACCAGCGGCATGTCGAGCGCGTTGTGGTGCGTGGTGAACGGCCGGGCGGCCGCGCCGCCGGCAGTGTCCTGGAGCGTCGGCCCCTCCACCTCCAGGTAATCCCGCGACGCAAGCACGCGGCGGATGGCCTCGACGATTCGGCTGCGGGCCACGAACCGGTCGCGAACGCCCTCGCCATGAATCAGATCGAGGTACCGCATTCGCTGCCGCAGGTCCGCATCGACCAGACCGTGGTATTTGTCGGGGGGCGTGGCCAGCGACTTAGTGAGAAACTCGAGGTGCGAGACGAACACCGTCAGCTCGCCGGTCTTCGACCAGCCGAGCCGGCCGTCGACGCCGATCAGGTCGCCGAGGTCGAGGCAGTCGACGATCTTCCAGATCTCGGGGCCGACCTGCTTCTTGCCGAGCATCAGCTGGATGCGGCCGGTGCGGTCGTGCAGGTCGACGAAGACCAGGCTGCCGGCGTTCCTCAGGAGCATGATCCGGCCGGCAACGCGGACGGTCGGCCCGTCGTCGGCCGCCTTCTCGATCCCCTCGCCGCGGGCCCGGATCTCGGCGATCGGCCGGCCGCCGTCGAACCGGTGGCCCCACGGATCGACGCCCAGGGCGACGAGCCGGTCGAACTTGTCCCGCCGGGCCTTTTCCAGCTGGGCAGCGGTGCCGGCCGCTGGGGCCGAAGCGGCCATGGGAAGGGATGCAGGGGGAGACGACGGAGTGGGGGCTGGTTTCGAGCCCGGTGATTCCACGGGCAGAGGGGCCATCTTCTGAGATGGGCTCTGAGACGGGTTTTGGGATGCGTTCTGGGATATCGGGTGCTGGGGGTCGTGCATGCGTGGCCGGGTTCCCGGGGGTGCGAGCGTCTGCAGGGTGCTCCGCGGAGCCCTCGGATTGTCGGCCATGGGCGGCATTTGGAGAAGCCGGTTTTTCAGCCGACGCAGACTACACTCCGTTCGCCACCGCCAGGATCAGCATCGTGACCATACCGCACCCTCACCAGCCGCACCCCCACCAGCCGTCGCTCTTTAGCGTCGAACTCCGCACGGCGCGGTGGGCGGACCTCGTCGAGTGGTACCGCGACGTGCTCGGCCTCAAGGTGCTCCTCCGGGTGGTGGACGACCAGTACGCCCTGCTCGACGCCGGCGATACCCGGCTGGCGATCATGGGGCGGGC
>CAJBSQ010000217.1 GCA_903958265.1 uncultured Planctomycetaceae bacterium | reverse complement strand
TTCGTGAAGCGGCAGCTCGAGCCGCTTCAGGCAGCGGCAGGCGATCGGCTGGTGGTGTTTCTCGACACTGTGGTCAAGCAGGTGGAACTGTCGGCCGACGGCACGCGCATCGTGTCGCTGACCTGCATCTCGAGAACACCGCGGCCGGCGGTGCCCGATCGGGGCTACGACCTGCTGCCGTCGCAGGATCTGACCGATTGGTATGCCCCCGCCGACTCTGCCCGGTTCACCAAGAAAACACTCCGCTTCCAGGCTCATCCCCATTCCAAGCAGGCAACCGTATTCGTCGACGCCACGGAGTGGGGCGAGGTGCTGGCGCTCTCCGGCCATCCCTATCTGCAGGGCGTCGAGGATGCCGACGGGTCGCTCGAATGCCGCGACCGGTGCGGGCAGGCGACGGTGTATTGCTTTGCTCAGGAACTGCATGCCGAGCCGGTCAACGAGCCCGATCGGCCCGTGGCGGCGGAGGAAATCGGCTACGGCGCCTACCGCGACAAGCCCGACGCCTGGGCGAAGATCTGGACGTATCGCCGGATCCGCGGTCGAGACGCGAAGCCGACGGCTGGTGATGTTTGCCTGCAGAACTGGGGATACTCGGCCAAGGATCGAGAGGGAGGCAACGACTATCCCTTCGCCTATCTCTTTCTGACCCGAGAACAGGCCGCGGCTGAGCGGGCCGACTGGCGGGGAGGCATCGACCTCGATGCTCTTCGCGGCGCTGAGGACCGGGCCTTTGCCTGGCACCAGTGGTTTCGGAAGCAGGCTCCGGCAGGTATCGATCCTGCCAGCATCGCCCTCTGCAGCCCCGTGCTGGGGACGGGGCATGGCCTCGCCAAGCTTCCCTACATCCGCGACACGCGACGGGCGATTGGGCTCGACGGGTTCGTGCTGAAGTTTGCTGATCTCTCTGGTCCCGCCGAGCAACGGACCGGCACAGTGTTTCCCGACCGAGTCGCGCTGGGTGCCTACCCGGCCGACATCCATCCGATCTCGGGCTGCGACATGCCCGCCTACTGCAGGTCGGCTCACGACACCCTCCCCTTCTGCATCCCGTTTCGGGCGCTCACGCATCGGGAACTCGGCAACCTGCTGGTCGCGGGCAAGACGATGGCCCAGTCGTTTCTGGCCAACTCGGCCACCCGCCTCCATCCGATCGAGTGGTCCACCGGGACGGCGGCTGGTGTGGCAGCGGCCCGGATGGCGACGGCAGGGTGGACATCTCGGCAGGCCCTGGCCGCGATCGAGGAGCTGCAGGGGGAAATCAGCAAGAAAACCCCGCTCGATTGGACGCTGCCCGAACCACGCTGAGCAGTCCGCGAAGCCGACCACGGAAGCCAAACCGAGGAAGCGGGGAAAGGCCTGGCCTCGGCCGCGATCCAAACGTTGCCCTGCCCCGTATACCCGGGGTAGAGTGCGGTCATAGGATATTCTCCGGCTGGATCCTCTCCTGTGCATCGAGCGGCCGTCATCCCCGGGCTCGCCCTGATCCTGTCAATCCTGACAGCGACGGCGAGTCCCCCGTGCCAGGCGGCAGCGCCCGAGATCCGCGGCACCTGGCTGACGACCACGAGTTCTGACGATTGGTCGGCCGCCAACCTCCCGACGACGATGAACTCGCTCAAGACGGTGGGGCTCAACACCGTCTACGTGGAGGCCTGGAAAAACGGCTATACGAACTTCACCTCGCCCACGCTTGCCACCTTCACGGGCCGGTCGTCGCTCAATCCCTCGCTCTCCGGTCGCACGCTGCTCAACGAAACTCGGACCGCGGCCGCCAACGCGGGCCTCGTTCACGGCGCCTGGTTTGAATATGGACTGATGGCGGAGTTTGGCAGTCCTTCGAATCCGC
>CAJBSQ010000216.1 GCA_903958265.1 uncultured Planctomycetaceae bacterium | reverse complement strand
GCGGGGCTGCTGGAGATCGCGGCCGGAGACGGGCCGGCCGTGCTTACGGCGGTCCGCGAGGCGATCGCGACCATGCCGGCCGACGGCGTCAACGAGGTGATCGTGGCGCGGCTCGCCGGCAGCGACGCGGGGTCGTTGCCGCTGGTGATCGGTCTCGTTGGTGATCGCCGGATCACGACGGCGGCAGGCACGGTGCTCCCGTTCGTGGAGCATGCCGAGCCGGCGGTCCGCACGGCTGCCATGGCGGCGCTTGGCTCGGTCATCGAACTAAAAGATCTCGGAGTGCTCGTTGCGAAGACGGCCGACCCGCGGGATGACATCGAGGGGGCGGCGGCCGCGGCGGCGCTCAAGGAGGCCGCGGTGCGAATGGCCGACCGCGACGCCTGTGCGGCCCGGATCGCAGAGGCGGTCGGCTCAGCCGGACCGCGGGCCGGCGTGCTCGTGGAAACGCTCGCCGACGTGGGTGGTGGCAAGGCACTGGCGACTGTTGCCGCGGCGGCGGGGTCGGGCGATGCCGCGCTGCAGGACGCTGCCACGCGGGTGCTTGGCAAGTGGATGACGGCCGATGCGGCTCCCGTGCTGCTCGACCTCGCGACGACCGACAAGGCCGGCCCGTATCGCGGGCGGGCGATGAAAGGCTACCTGCGGATCGCCAGGCAGTTCGCCCTGCCCGAGGCCGAGCGGGCCGAGATGTGCCGCAAGGCACTGACCGCCGCGCAGGATCCTGCTGACCGGAAGGCCGTCATCGAGATCCTCGTCCGCTATCCGCACCCCGCCACGCTCGCGGTGGCCAAGGAGGCGTGTGCGACCCCCGACGTGGCCGACGAGGCGAAGGCAGCGGTCACGACGATCGAAGGAAAGCTGGCACCGCCCGCCGGCGGAAAGTAGCCGAGGTGCGGGGAGCGAATCACTCCTCGGCTATCCAGCCGTTGGCGAGCCAACTCGCACCATCCCGCAGCCGGATTGGGCGTGCGGATTCAGAGCCCCAGAGATAGCCCGATGATCCGCGGATATTGCTGCTTCATGATCTGGTTCTGTGGCACGGTCGCGTTTGCTGAGGTGATCTTCGAGAAGCAGACGCTCACCGAGCGGTTCGTCGCCGAGGGCTGTGCCGTCGCCGACTTTGACCGTGACGGCCATGCCGACATCGCGGCCGGCAACACGATCTGGCATGGTCCCGACTTCGCTCGGACGACCGAGTTCACGCCGCCGGCCGACAACCCCTCCGGCCCGTCGAAGACGCCCTACGATCCAGCCCGTGGCTACTCCGACTTCTTCCTCGCCTTCGCCCACGACTTCACGGGCGACGGCTGGAGCGACATCCTCGTCTACGGCCTGCCGGGTGAGCCGGCGCAGGTGTTCGTGAACCCGCAGGGCAAGGCCGGCCACTGGGCGAAGCACGCCATCTTCGACGTGGCTGACGGCGAATCACCCGGGCTCATCGACATGACCGGCGATGGCAAGCCCGAACTGCTCGTCCACTCCAGCGACCTCGTGAAGCCGCCGGAGGCGCAGGGCAAGGGGGGCGGACAGCTCGGGTTCGCCGAGATCGACTGGGCCAACCCGCTCGGCAAGGCCCGCTTCCATCCGATCACGCCGCGGTCGCCCGAGAACGACGCCCGATATTTTCGCTACACGCACGGCTACGGCGCCGGAGACGTCAACGGCGACGGCCGCGTGGATCTGCTCACGAAAGACGGCTGGTTCGAGCAGCCGGTCGATCAAGGGGTCTCGATCTGGCACTTTCATCCAGCACCCTTCGGGCCAGCCGACGCCCGCGGTGGCGCCCAGATGCTCGTCACCGACTCAAACGGCGACGGCCGCAACGACGTGGTGACGAGCTACGACGCCCATGGCTGCGGTCTGGGCTGGTTTGAGCAGCGGCCCGACGGTTCCTTCGCCGAGCATCGGATCATGGGGGTGACGCCGGAGGAGAATGATCACGCCGTGACGTTCAGCCAGCTCCACGCGCTGGCCTTGGCGGACATCGACGGCGATGGGCTGCAGGACTTCGTGACGGGCAAGCGCCGCTGGGCGCACGGCGTGAGTGGTGATATCGACCCCAATGCCCCACCCGTCCTCTACTGGTTTCGGCTCGTCCGCGACGGCTCGGGCGGCGCCCGCTACGTGGCCGAGAAGATCGACGACGACAGCGGGGTGGGCACGCAGGTGACGGTGGCCGACCTCGACGCCGATGGCCGGCCCGACGTGGTCGTGGCCAACAAGCGGGGTGTGTTCGCGTTCACGCAGCGGTGATGCGTCTGGCGTTGCGCCACGGCGAAGACCGGGCCCGGCCGCTGCCCGCTGGGCAGTGCCGACGGGCTCACCGGAGCATCAGTCATCGCTGAGGCTGGTTCCTGATCCGGTAGAGGGCCTCGTCGGTGCGGAGAAAGAGCGCGTTGCCGACCGCGGCGGGAGTCGCGAAGATCCGGCCGTCGAGGTGGTTGGTGGCCTCGAGACGGCAGGTGGGCCCGGCGCTGATCACGAACGTGTCGCCGTCGCGGTTGCCCACGTCGATTCGCCCGTCGGCATACAGCGGCGACGACGAGAAGTTGCCGCCGAGCCGCTGCGACCAGACGAGGCGGCCTGTCCGCGCATCCAG
>CAJBSQ010000215.1 GCA_903958265.1 uncultured Planctomycetaceae bacterium | reverse complement strand
CGACCGCCTCGGCGAGCACGCTCCGGGTTTCATCGGCGATCCGGTCCCAGTGCCCGGGGCCGAGCCGGCGGCAGGGCGTCCGCGGATCGATGCCGCAGCGGAACAGGATCTCGGCCGCATAGATGTTGCCGATACCGGCCACGGCCCGCTGGTCGAGCAGCGCCACCTTGACCGCTCGCCGCGAGCTGCCGAGCCGGGCCGCCAGGTCATCTCCCCTGACCACCAGCCCGTCGGGACCGTGCTTGTGGGAGCCGCAGGCGCGGTCAAGTGCCGCGTCGTCGAAGAGGCGGATCGTACCGAGGCCGCGGCGGTCCCAGAACAGGATCCGCATGCCCGCCGTCGTTGAGCCCTCGTCCGCGCAGAGCAACCTCATGCGCACGTGCTCCTCCGTCGGGGGTGCGACCACGAGCATCAGCCCGGTCATCCGCGGCTCGATGACGAGCCAGAGCCGGCCCGCTGACGCGGCGGGAGCGAGTTCGATCGCGATTCGCTTGCCGCGGCGATGCACGGCGGCGACGGTGCGGCCCACGATCCGGCCCGCGAGCGTGCGGGGCGGGGGCTCGACCGAGAGCGGCCGCACGCGACTCCGCGGAAACTCGACCGTCGCGATCCGGCGGCCCACGATGCCGGCCAGCCCGCGGCGCATCGTCTCGACTTCGGGCAACTCGGGCATGGCGGGTGCGGGCGTCGCGACATGGATGGTGGCGGGGTCGGAGCAGGCTACAATCGCAGCAGGCGGCCCACAAACCACCGCGGGTCCCTTTTCCGCCGGCCGAGGAGCTTTTGAAATGCACGCATCCGCCAGCCCCGCTGCTCCCATGTCTCGCGTGCCCGACGCCTACGGCCGGTTTGGCAAGTTCGGCGGCCGCTACGTCCCCGAGACGCTCTCGGCGGCCCTCGAGCAGCTGGAGCGTGCCTATGCCGAGGCCGTCGCCGATCCGGCGTTCGCGGCCGAACTCAACGGCCTGCTCTCGGCCTTCGTGGGTCGGCCCACCCCACTCCTCTTCGCCAAGCGGCTCACCCAACTCGCCGGCGGCGCCCAGATCTGGTTCAAGCGGGAAGACCTCAGCCACACCGGCGCCCACAAGATCAACAATACGCTCGGCCAGGGGCTGCTCGCCATGCGGATGGGCAAGCGGCGGATCATCGCCGAGACCGGCGCCGGCCAGCACGGTGTGGCCACCGCCACCGCCTGCGCCCGGTTCGGCCTGGACTGCGTCGTCTACATGGGGGCCGAAGACATCCGCCGCCAGGCGCCCAACGTCCGCAACATGCGGTTCATGGGAGCCGAGGTCCGTCCGGTCGAGACCGGCTCGCGAACCCTCCGCGACGCGATCAACGAGGCGATGCGCGACTGGATGGGCTCGGTGGAGACCACCCACTACATCATCGGCTCGGTCGTCGGGCCGCATCCCTTCCCGCGGATCGTCCGCGACTTCCAGTCGGTGATCGGCCGGGAGACGATCGAGATGTCGCGGAAGCAGTTCGGTCGTCTGCCCGACGCCGTCGTGGCCTGCGTCGGCGGTGGCAGCAACGCGGCCGGGATGTTCTATCCCTTCGTCGACCATCCGGAGGTCCGGCTCGTGGGCGTCGAAGCCGGCGGCCGGTCGGGCCAGGCCGGCGACCATGCCGCGAGCCTCTCCTACGGCAGCCCGGGCATCCTGCATGGCAGCCTGAGCTACGTCCTCCAGGACCAGGACGGCCAGACCGCCGACGTGCATTCCGTGTCGGCCGGCCTCGACTATCCGGGCGTCGGTCCTGAACACAGCTACTGGCACGACATGGGCCGCGTGGAATACACGAGCGTCACCGATCTCGACGCGCTCGACGCCTTCGACACCGTGGCCCGCCAGGAGGGCATTCTGCCGGCGCTCGAGACCGCGCACGCGCTGGCGTGGACGGTCCGCGAGGCGGCGCGGCGGTCGCCCGACGAGATCATCGTCGTCTGCCTCTCCGGCCGCGGCGACAAAGACGCTGCCGAGATCGCCCGGCTCCGCGGCCTCACGGCCGACGGCGGCAAGGCCTGACCGTTTCCCCAAAACCCTCCGGCTCCGATCCCATGACCATCCCCCCTGCCGCCCCCGCCGCCATCTCGCCTCCGATTGCCAGGCTCGAGGCTGTGTTCGCCGCCAACCGGGCCGCGGGTAGGAAGGCCCTCGCGCCCTTCGTGACGGCGGGTGATCCCGATGCCGCCACGACCGTGGCAGTGCTCGAGGCAATCGCCAAGGCAGGGGCATCGCTCTGCGAGCTGGGCGTGCCGTACAGCGATCCGATCGCCGACGGCCCGGTGATCCAGGCCTCATACACCCGGGCGCTAGGCAAGGGGCTCACGCTCGCCGACATGTTCGACGCGGCGAAGCAGGCCTCGGCGCGGGTCTCGATGCCGATCCTCGCGATGGCCAGCTATTCGCTGATCTTCCGCCGGGGGATCGACCGCTTCGTGGCCGACGCCGTGGCGGCGGGGCTCGCGGGCTTCGTGGTGCCCGATCTGCCGATCGAGGAATCAGACGATCTCGACACGGCCTGCCGGCGGGCAGGCCTGGCGCTCGTGCGGCTCGTCACCCCCACCACGCCCCCCGACCGGGCCGAGGCGATCGCGAAGAAGTCGACCGGGTTTCTGTACTGCGTGTCGGTGGCGGGCGTGACGGGCGCCCGCACCGAACTGCCGCCGGGCCTCGTCGACCGCGTGAAGTGGCTGAAGACGAAGACCGACGTGCCGATCCTGGTCGGGTTTGGGATCTCGAGCCCCGAGCAGGTGAAGGCCGTGGCCGAAGTGGCCGACGGGGTGATCGTGGGCTCGGCGCTCGTGCGGCGGATCACGGAAGCCGCTGATCAGCCCCGCGAGACGATGCTCGCCGACGTCAGCCACTATGTGGCCGACCTCGCTGCGGCGTGTGGCTGACGGATCTTCCCCGCAAAAACCCGCGGCCCACGAGTGTCGGCTCGTACGGGGTGCCGCGGAGGCACTTCGCTGCGTGGCCGCGGCAGCCGCATTCCGGAGGCCCACCTCGTTTCGTATGCGAAGACGCTTGAATCGTATACACTTTAAGCAGTGGAGGCGGCATAGCATGATTTTGGTTCCGCAGCCTGGCTCGCCCCGATTCACGACGGATTTCTCCACCATGCCCGTTCCTGCCACGCCCCCCAAACGCTCTCTTGCTGTCCGCGAAATGATCGAGGAACGGATCGCGGACGGCCGTTATCCGCCAGGAAT
>CAJBSQ010000214.1 GCA_903958265.1 uncultured Planctomycetaceae bacterium | reverse complement strand
GGGTCGGCGAACGCTCGAGGAGCCTTGGGCGTATCCTCGCCCGGCGACGAGACTTTTGCCGCCCCCGAGCCGGCGAACCACGGAAGTCGAATGCGCTTCAGAGCTGCGTCGGATTCGGCGCGTCGCCGTAGACCACCTTCGGGTCGAAGGCTTTCTCGGTTTCGAGGAACTCGAGCGCCGTGCCCGCGGCCCGCTCGGCCCCGCAGGGCACCTTGCGATAGAAGCAGGAGCGGTAGCCGACGTGACAGCTGGCCCCTCCGGCGATCTCGACGCGGAGCCAGACGCAGTCCTGGTCGTCGTCGATCCTCATCTCCACGACCGTCTGGACGAGGCCGCTGGTGGCCCCCTTGTGCCAGAGCTGCTGCCGGCTGCGGCTCCAATAGTGGGCCTCGCCCGTCTCGATCGTCCGGGAAAGCGCCTCGCGGTTCATCACCGCCACCATCAAGACCTCGCCGCTGCGAAAATCGGTGGTCACGCAGGGAATCAGGCCGGCGGCGTCGAACTTCGGGGCCAGGTCGTGCCCCTCCTCAACCTGCTCGACGGTGACGCGGTTTCCGAACAGGTTCTCCGGCGCGTTCGACACGACGCTGCTCCTCGCGGAAGGATCGATTCGGCTGCTACTATACCACCCTCGTTTCCGCCCTCGACGGCCTGTGCCGGCCGCAGCGGGGGCGTGGGCCATTTCGCACGGGAGTCTCCATCATGCCAACGGTCACCCTTCGGCTCATCGCCCTGTCCATGGCCGCGCTGACCCTGTTCGCCGCCGGCCTGACAGCGGTTGCTCCATCAGCCTCCGCGACCGACTGGCCCACCTTCAGAGGCGCCGGCCGCACCGCCGTCGCTCCCGACACCGACCTGCTCGAGTCGTGGCCAGCCGACGGACCTCCGCTGGTCTGGGAGACAACCGGCGCCGGCCGCGGCTACGCCAGCCTCGCGATCGCAGGCACCCGGATCTACACCCTGGGCGACGGCCTCTCCACCGCCGCCGACAAGGACGAATACCTCTCCTGTTTCGACCGAGCCACCGGCCGGCAGCTCTGGAAGACGAAGACGGGGGAGCCGTGGAACGACGGTAAGGAATCGTGGCAGAGTTCCCGCAGCACGCCCACGGTCGATGGCGACATGGTCTACGTGATCACCCCCTACGGCCGGCTCGTCGCCTGCCAGACCGCCGACGGTGCCGAGGTCTTCAGCGTCGATCTCAAGGCCCGCTTCGGCGGTAAAAAGGGAGACGCCTGGGGCTACAGCGAGTCGGTGCTCGTGGATGGCGACCGACTCGTCTGCACGCCTGGCGGTGAGCAGGCGGCGGTGGTGGCCCTCGACAAGAAGTCCGGCGCCGACATCTGGACCTGCCCCATGGACGACCTGCGTGGCGCTGGCCACTCGTCGATCGTGGTCTCGGAGGTGAACGGACGGCGGGTCTACGTCCAGACCACGGCCAGCGGCCCGATCGGTGTCGATGCCGCCACGGGCACGCTGCTGTGGCGCTATCCCATCGAGCAGACGGTGGCCGTGATCCCCACGCCGATCATCAGGGACGACCTCGTCTTCTTTGCGGCGGGCTACCGGCGGGGCGGGGCCCTGCTCCGCCAGGTGCCGCAGGCCGACGGAGGCGTGAAGGTCGAGGAGATCTACGGCCTCAACACCGACCTGGCCAACAAGCACGGGGGCATCGTGCTCGTGGGTGATCACCTCTATGGCGATTCCGACGACAAGGGAATCCCGTTCTGCGCCGACCTGCTGACGGGCACGATCGCCTGGAAGCAGCGGGGCAGCGGCAAGAACTCGGCGAACGTGATGGCCGCCGACGGCCATGTCTATATCCGCTATTCCGACGGCACGGTGTCGCTGGTGAAGGCTGACCCGGCCGGCTACCAGGAAGTGAGCAGCTTCCAGGTGCCCGGCAGCGGCGACCGGCCGAGCTGGGCCCACATGGTGATCCTCGACGGCCTGCTTTATCTTCGCGAGGGCGACGCGATCCTCTGCTACGACGTGCGGGCGAGATAGCCCGACCACCATCAAGCAGCCGCCGGCCACCCGCGATGCGTGGCGGGCGACCGGCGGCCGAAAGGTCGTCGGGTCAGGGCATCAGTCGCCGCAGTCGGCGACGCTCCGGTAGACGAGCCCGCCCACGATACCGCCCACGATCGGCGCCACCCAGAACAGCCAGAGCTGCTGGATCGCCCAGCCGCCGACGAATACGGCCGTGGCCGTGCTCCGCGCCGGGTTCACGCTGGTGTTGGTGACGGGGATGCTCACGAGGTGAATGAGCGTCAGGCAGAGGCCGATCGCGATCGGGGCGATCACGCTGCCGGCCTTCTTGTCGGTCGCGCCGTGGATCACGAACAGGAACACGGCCGTGAGCACCGCCTCGATGATGAAGCAGCTCTGCCAGGTGTAGCCTCCGCCGCCGAGCGCGGCAGCGGGCGAGTGGTCGCCGTAGCCGTTGGAGGCGAAGCCGCCGGCCACCGCATCGAACCCGGGAAGCCCCTGCGCGACGAGGTAGAGAATGCCGGCTCCGGCGATGCCTCCGATGACTTGGGCAACCCAGTAGGGGATCAGGTCCTTGGCCGGCACGCGGCCGCTGGCCACGAGGCCGGCGGTGACCGCGGGATTCAGATGGCAGCCCGAGATGTGGCCGATCGCCGTGGCCATCGTGAGTACCGTGAGGCCGAAGGCGAGCGACACGCCGACGAAGCCGATGCCGAGGTCTGGATAGGCCGCGGCGAGCACGGCACTGCCGCAGCCCCCGAGCACGAGCCAGAAGGTGCCGATCGCCTCGGCGAGAAGTTTTCCGATCATCTGATGGTCTCCAGAAGGTGGCGCCGAGGACGAGCGGCGGCGACCACGTCGCGGCCGCCCCCGGCGGACCAACACGCTAAGCCGTCGCGGCGGCGATGGTCAATCGCAATCGCCGCCAAAAACCGGGCACCCGAAGAAGCCGCCTCAGCTCATGCTTGCAAGCACCCGGGGCCCGAAGATCACGACCCCCACGACGATCGCCGTGCCGACGGCCACGAGCACCCCGGCGCTGGCCGTGTCGAGGGCATCGCGGATCCGGGGATCGGGACCAGTGTCCATGGCCCGGGCCAACGACTCGATCGAGGTGTTGAAGACCTCGGCGGCGACCACCGCTCCGATGGCCAGGGCCACGAGGCACCACTCCACGGGGCTGATCCGAAACCAGGCGCCGCAGGCAACGGCCGCCGCCGCCACCGGCAGGTGGGCCGCAAAGCTCGATTCGCTCGTGACCGCGTGGAACAGTCCGCGAAAGGCGTCGCCGAACTTTCGCAACCACGACCGCAGCGGTGAGGATGACCGTCCGTGATCAGGCACGGTCAGCCGACCTTCACGTAGGGGTCGCCCTTCTTCCAGTTGCACGGGCAGAGTTCGTCGCTCTGCAGCGCATCGAGCACCCGCAGCACCTCGGCCACGTTGCGGCCCACGCGGCCCTGATTGACGTCCACCCATTGGATCACACCGTGGGGGTCGACGATGAAGGTGGCCCGCAGGCAGTAGCCCTCGGTCTTTTCCAGAATGCCGAGCTCGGGGGCCAACTTCTGGGCCGCGATCAGCGGGTAGGCGAGGTTTGTCAGGTCGGCATGAGACCGCCGCCAGGCGAGATGCGACCATTCGTTGTCGGTGCTGCCCCCCACCACGCTGGTGTCGCGGTCGGCGAATCCCTTGAGCTGCTTGTTGAACTCGGCCAGTTCCGTCGGGCAGACGAAGGTGAAGTCCTTGGGATAGAAGAAGTACACGACCCAGCGGCCGGCATAGTCGGCGTTGGTCAGCAGCTTCATATCGTCCTTGCCGGTCCCCACACAGGCCTGGCACGAATACTGGGGAAAGGGGTCGCCGACGGTCAGCATGCTTGAGTCTCCACGATGATGATGCGGAAATGGATCACGAACCGCCGCGACCGGGGGTGTGAGTGTACGGGGGGTGTCGCACCCCTTCAACACATGCCGCCCCACACGACATCGGGGAATCGTTCATACTAGAAGGCTGATGCTTTCCGACGAGCCTGACCGCCGCCGTGCAACGCCCCGAATCTGCCGCGATCCCCTGTCGGACCGGCCGGTGTTCGTGGCCCCGCAGCGGGGTGGGAAACCCGACGACCAGGCGCTGGCCTCACGGTTCGGCGACGTTTCGAGCGGCCCACACAACTGGTGTCCGTTCTGTGCGGGCAACGAACGGCGAACGCCGGCCGACGTCGGCCGCGTACCTGCCGATGCGTCCCTGCCCTGGAGGGCCCGCATCGTTCCCAACACCTATCCCATCACCACCGGGCAGCCGGTGGCCGAGGCCGGTGGCGAGGATCGCGAGGCCGGCGGCCGCCACGAGGTGGTGATCGAGTCGCCGCGACACCACGGCTCGATCCTCGCCATCGAAGCCGATGCCTGGCGGGATGTCTGGTCGCTCTGCCGGGAGCGGCTGGCGATCATCGCCGATGAGGATCGCCATGCCTGGGCCACGATTTTCAAAAACTCGGGGCGGAAGGCGGGCTCGTCACTCGAGCACGTGCACAGCCAACTGGTTGCGGTGGACATCGTCCCGCCGGTGATCCGCGGAGAACTCGCCGCGCTGGCAAACGACACGGCCGTCTTCCCGCGGCTGATCGCTGCCGCCCGCGCGGGCGGCAGGATCGTCTCCGAGCGGGGCGGTCTCGTGGCCCTCGTCCCGCCGGCGCCGCGACAGCCCTACGAAACCTGGATCGTGTCGGAGCAGCCGGATCCCCACCTTCATGCCGCGGCGGCCGAACAGGGAGCGGCCCTGGCCGATCTCACCCGCGACTTCGTCGGCCGCCTCGAACGCCTGGCGCCGGGCAGTCACTTCAACTGGTGGCTTCACCAGGCACCGTTCGCCTGGTCGGCGGCCGACGCCCGCACGTCGGCGGGCTGGCACTGGCACCTGGAAATCCTGCCGCGGCTCTCGGAGTTCGCCGGTTTCGAACTCGGCACGGGGTGCCACATCACCACGGTCTCGGCTGAGGATTCGGCGCAGCGGCTCCGCGACGCGGCGGGCTAGCCGGTAGCGGCCTGCTCCCAATCGATGCCCGCCGGCATCCGGGAATCACCGTGGCCGAGAATCACCACCGGAATCGTCGCAAGATGCCGGGTGAGATCGGCGGCGGCCTCGCGGACGATCGCGGTGGTGGAGGTCGGGCCGGTCTCCGGCGATAGCGGCACGGTGTGTGAGAGTACGACGGCCGCCACCCGCAAGCCCTCCGCCCGCGCCGCACGAACCGTGACCAGCGTGCGGCCCACGGCGCCCAGCCGCGCGGCATCGACGATCACCAGCGGAAACGAGAACTCACGGGCGAGGTCGACGACGAGCGTCGACTCGCCGACAGGCGAGAACAGTCCCCCGGCGCCTTCGATGATCACGAGGTCGCTCACCGTTCGCCACCGGTCGAGGCCCGTCCGCAGGAGCCCCTCATCGACCCGGCGGCCCTCGGCTCGGGCGGCGGCGACCGGGGCGATCGCGGCGGCGAACGTCTGCGGACAGACATCCGCTGGCTCCAGCGGCCGTCCGGCGGCATCCCACAGCATCCGGGGATCACTTCCCTGGGCAGTCGCCGCTCCACACCCGCTCGCGACCGGCTTGTAGACGCCAACCCGCCTGCCGGCAGCCCTGAGACTCCGCACGATCGCGGCCGCCACCTGGGTTTTACCGACGTCGGTATCGGTTCCAACGACGAACAGGCCGGGCGTGGGCATGAGGGTGTGGGCTCGCCGCCAAAGGGTTATTGATTCGAAACCCCAACGGTTCTACACTGGTAGACAAGTTGAGAATGCGTCTCAACTCAGGATCCGTTGGGTCGAAAAGCCTGATTTTGGAAGGTTTTGGCATGGTTGCAGAGTCTCTTGACGATGTCCCGGTCGGCACGACGGTCCGAGTCCGCGATGTCACCGGGGCAGATCCAGTGTCCCTTCGCCTGCTGGAAATGGGTCTTACGCCCGGGGTGGCGATCCGTCTGGTCGGGAAGTCGCCATTCGGTGATCCGTTGGAACTCGAAGTCCGTGGTTACCGACTCTCGATCCGCCGCCAGGAGGCGGCACGGGTGGCGATCGGCGACCGCTGATCCGGGGCATGACCGAGGGCTCACCGATGACGCCGAGCCCACTGACCGTCGTTCTGCTCGGCAACCCGAATGTCGGCAAAAGCACGCTATTCACGGCGCTGGCCGGTATTCCCACCCGCGTCGGCAACTATCCCGGCGTGACGGTCGAAGAGAAACTGGGCCGCTTCTCGCACCGCGGCCGGCAGATCAACCTCATCGATCTACCCGGCACCTACAGCCTCCTGCCCCAGAGCCCTGACGAGCGCGTGGTGGTCGACGTTCTGCACGGCCGCATGGCCGACGTGCCGCGGCCCGACTGCATCCTCGTCGTGGCCGACGCTACCAATCTCGAGCGCAACCTCTACCTCGCCACCCAGGCCCTAGGCATCGGGCTGCCGGTCGTCGTCGCCCTCACGCTCTCCGACATTGCCGATCGCAAGGGCATCCGCATCAATGTCGACGAACTCAGCCGCCGGCTTGGCTGCCCCGTCATCCGCGTGGCCTCGCCGACGGGCGAAGGCATCGCGGCGGTTCGCGACCACGTGCTCGACGCCGCCGGCGGGCCGGCGCCGCGGCAGCTTGTCATCGAGGGCACGGCGGCGTCCCGCGGGGTTGGCCGCCCTCCGGCAGCGGCCGAGGCCATCGCCCGGTACGACGCCATCGAGCGGCTCCTTGCCGGCGTGATTCGCACCGAACCCGCCCGCGGCGGAATCGCCGAGGAGCGGATCGACGCGATCCTGACACACCGCCTCTGGGGCACGCTGTTCTTCGTCGCCGTGATGCTCTCGATGTTTGCGTCGATCTTCTGGCTGGCAACGCCCCTGATGGACGTCATCTCCAGCGTCATGGATAGGGTCTCATCGTTCGTCGCCGGGCTCCTTCCCGAGGGAGCGGTCCGTTCGCTCCTGGTCGATGGGGTTCTCGCCGGCGTGGCCGGAAGCGTCGTCTTCGTGCCGCAGATCGCTCTGCTCTTCCTGTTTGTCGCCATCCTCGAGGGCTGCGGCTACCTGGCCCGGGCCGCCTACCTGATGGACCGACTGCTGGTGGCCACCGGCCTGAGCGGAAAGTCGTTTATCCCGCTGCTCTCGAGCTTTGCCTGCGCGATCCCCGGCATCATGGCCGCTCGCACGATCGAGAACCGTCGCGACCGGCTCCTCACCATTCTCGTGGCACCGCTGATGAGCTGTTCCGCCAGGCTTCCGGTCTACCTCCTGCTCTGCGGGGCATTCGTGCCCGAGCGTTCGACGGCCCTGCCCTGGCTGCCACTGCGGGCGGTCGTGCTCGCCGGGCTCTATGCGCTGGGGATCGTGGTCGCCGCGCTCGTCGCCCTGAGCCTGTCGCGGACCATTTTTAGGGGCCCCCCGCAGCCCTTTGTGATGGAACTGCCGAGCTGGCGATGGCCGCGGCCGGCCGTGGTGCTCGAGCGGGCGCGGGAGGCGGCTTGGTCGTTCCTGCAGAATGCCGGCACGCTGATCGTCGCGATCAGCGTCGTGATCTGGGCGCTCATGACCTATCCCCACGACGAACGCGCGATCGACGCCGATGTGGCGGCTCTCCGCTCATCGCTCGAGGCGCGGGTGGCAGCGGGGGGCGACAGCGACGCCGACCGTGCCGAACTGATCGGGCAGATCGAGTCGCTCGACACGGCTGAAGGGCTCGCCGCCGCCCGCCGGGGCGCCGCCCAGCGCGGCAGCTTCCTGGGCCGGGCGGGCCGGTTCGTGGAGCCGGTCGTCCGGCCGCTGGGATGGGACTGGCGAATCGGCTGTGCCGCGATCGCCAGTTTTCCGGCCCGTGAAGTGGTGCTGGGCACGCTCGGCGTGATCTACAACCTCGGCGATCTCGATCCCGGCGACGCCGGGGCCACCACGGCCCTCGAGCGACGGCTCAAGGCAGCCCGTTGGGACGGCACGAACCGGCCCGTGTTCAACCTCCCAGTGGCCCTGTCGATCATGGTGTTCTTCGCCTTGTGCGCGCAGTGTGCGAGCACGCTGGTGGTGATCGGCCGCGAGACGGCCTCGTGGGTCTGGCCCATCGTCACGTTCGTCTACATGACGGTGCTGGCATGGCTGGGGGCGTTCGCCATCTACCGGATCGGCCTGGCCCTGGGCTGGTAACATGCAAGACGCCATCGCCATCGCCGTCGCCATCGCCGCAGGCCTCTGGCTCGTCCGCACGCTCTGGCGACAGATGGCCGCGCCATCGTGCGGCAAGGTGGCAAACCCCACTGGCGCCGACGGCTTCGTATCGCTCGGCGATCTGGCCGCGACCACAAAAAAACCGGGGCGTTCCGCAGAACGCCCCGGCTGATGGATTTGGCTCTTCTCGAAACGCCGCAGCCTCGCGGCGATGGTCGCCCGATGCCACGCCGTCCGGAGGACGGCGGCGGGCGACCCAAGGCTGCCGGGGCCACGATGGCCCGGCAGCCGTG
>CAJBSQ010000213.1 GCA_903958265.1 uncultured Planctomycetaceae bacterium | reverse complement strand
GTCGAGCCGGAAGATGCCGCGGCGTTCGGGAGTGGAATCGGTGTTGTTGAAATAGACGTTGCCCGCCGCGTCGGCCGCCATCGAAGCCGTGGTGATGTCCGCCGGCGTGGTCTCCAGGAAATCGGCGAGCCGCGCGGCCGACACGTATGCCGCTCGGGGCGAGGCAACGCTGCCGTTGAACGTGACGGCGTCGATGCCGCCGGCGTTGCCGGAGGAGTCGCCGCCCCGGAGCAGGATCGTGTCGATGCTGCCCGAGGTCAGCACGGCCACCTCGGTGGCGGTGTCGGTGTCGGCGAGCAGGCGGGTGACCGTGCCGGCGGCGAGGTCGGCGCGGTAGATGCCGCCGAAGGCCGCCGCGGCGGTGCTGTCGGCGATGTAGAGGGCCTGGCCGTTGCCCGAATACGCGTACTGCCGACCGACGTTCATGGCGGTCGACACCGTGAGGGGATTGGCGAGCCCGGCCGCCGTCGCGAACTCGGCCTGGGTGACAAGCGACGAGAACGACCCGCTGGTCAGGTCGTAGGTGTAGAGTCGCTGCGTGAGGTCGTTGCGTTTGGCAGACGACACGGTTACGACCGAGCCGCCGTCGGCCACCACGATCGACGAGTAGGCCGCCTTGCCCCCGATCGCCCGTGGATTCAGCAGAAAACCGTTCGGCGTCGGCTGGCCGCCGCCGTTGTTCGAATCGCCACCCCTGAGGAATGTCGTCCACCCCGCTTGGGCGACGAGTTGCGTGACCGACTGCTCGCCATCGACGTTGGTGATCCGGCGGATCTCAGCCCCCGAACCGAAACCGGCGGAATAGATCGTGCCGCCGTTGGCCCCGGTGGGGTCGTAGCCGAAAGTGGCGAGGGCCGCCGAGCCGGCGACGGCGTTCGCCGATGGCACGACGACCGTGACCACGTCTTGGGCCGTTGCGGCGGCCGGGAGCACGTTCCACGACACCGCGAGCACTCCCAGCCATGCCCAACAATGCCCACGTGCGGCGAGGGAAGATGGCGTCATGCGAGCATTCCTTGAAGGTTTGGGTGCCATTCGGCGGATCATCGTTCGCCGCTGTCGAAGAACTGGGTGTGGCCGTCGAGATAGAGAGCGTTGTAGCCGGTGGGCCCAAGGGCGAAGCCGCGATGCGGCTCGACTCGCTTTGCCGTCGGAATTGAGTATCCGCTGAACGGGCCACGGAAACCGGACAGGCCCGGGGAAAGCGTCGAGTTATCCCACACGAAAAGACTCGTCGCCTGGTTGTCGGGGTTTTTCTTCTTCAGGGCGGTGGCGATGCTGAACGCATAGGTGTTGCGGTAGGCCCGCCGTTCGTCCGGGTGGCTCGGGCAGATCCAGATGCCGCTCTCGACGGGCAGGAGATCGAGCGTGGCATAGACGGCCTCGAGGCCGTAGACCTCGGGGATCGCCTGCGGATCGTTGGGCGTTCGCAGCCCCGGCGCCATGCGGTAGGAGAAGTTGCCGGTCTTGTCGGCGTCGGGGAAGAAGCCCCGGCGGGCGTC
>CAJBSQ010000212.1 GCA_903958265.1 uncultured Planctomycetaceae bacterium | reverse complement strand
CGTGGACGCGAGCGAGACGTTGCCCGACCAACTGCCTGCGCCGGTGGTGGCGGGGATGCGGACGAAGAGCGTGCCGCTTGCCGAGCCGCCCGACTGCACGAACGTGGCCGTGGAGCCAAACGTGCTGCCGTCGCTGGAAACCTGGAAGCCGGCAGGGGCCGTGGCCGTAATATCGCCCGTCAGGCCGGAACCCGAGACGGTGATCGACGAGGTGCCGGAGTTCGAGCCGTAGGTCGTGGACAGGGCGGAGAACGCGCCCGTGGTGCCGATCGAGGCGGAGCCGGCACTGACGGTAAAGGTCGTGCCCAGCGGGAACTCGAACACGGCTGTTTGCCAGTTCGAGGCGGTGTAGACCGTTGTGCGAATGGCCGTGGGCGTGCCCGTCAGCGGATTGGGGTCGAGCAGGATCAACTCGCCCGACTGTGGCGTTGCACCACTCGCGTAGTCGAGCGAGAAGGCCGTGTCGCCCGTCGTCAGACCCGACGGCAGATAGGAGTTGCCGGTGGTGGGAGTTCCCGTGGTGATCCACGCCTGCGACGAGAAGCCGGCCACCCAGTTGGAGGCCGTTCCCGTGGTGGGGGCCGCGCCCTGGTAGGCAAATACGTTGTCACCACCGGCGGCGAACGAGAAGTTGGACGTTACGTCAGAAACTCCGGCGGTAGACGGGCTGCCCGCGTTGGCGCCCCACTGCCACTTTTGGCCCGCGGTCCGTGCAACGGAGCCGTCGTAGTCGAAGAGCGTGCCGGCATCGAAGGCGTTTGTGAAGGTAATCGTGCTGGCGCCCTCGTTGGTCGAAAGCGCGGTGCCTGTCCAGGAGTTGTCGGTGAGCACGAGCGACGTGCCAGCGATGACCGGCTTGAGGAGCACGAAGGAGAGTTTGTCGGCGCTGGCCGGGTCGAAGCCCGTGAAGGCGATGTCGCCGGTCGTGAGCGTGGTGGGCGTGTCGTAGGTGGTGAACGTGTCGAGCGTGGTGTAGCCGGTGCCGGCCGAGTTGGTGGCGTAGGCCTTGAACGTATAGCCGGTGAGTAACTGCAGGCCGGTGACGGCCACGGTAAACGTGCCGGTGCCAATACCGAGCGTGCCGGGAACCGCCGTGACGCCCGAGCCGCCAATCTCGGGGTCGGAGTTGTCCGCTGTCTTCGAGTAGACAACGCCCCGTTCCGTGACTGTCCGGCCGCCGTTGCTGGTGACCTGGCCGCCGAGCGTGGCCGTCGTGGAGGTGATGTTCGTCTTCGTCGGATTCCCGATGACGGGCGCCGTCGCCGCTGCCGCCGTCGTCAACGTCGCGACATCCGAATAGGCCGTGCCCACGCTATTGGTGGCATAGGCGCGGAACGAGTAGCCGCTCGAGGCGGCGAGGCCCTCGACCAGTGTGGTGAATGTGCCGGTGCCGGTGCCGAGCACGGCGAGGACCGTGGTCACGCCGGTACCGCCGATCGTGGGGGTGGGATTCGCGCCCGTCAGCGCGATCACGATGCCCCGTTCCGTGACGGCCGCACCGCCGTCGCTGTCCACCGT
>CAJBSQ010000211.1 GCA_903958265.1 uncultured Planctomycetaceae bacterium | reverse complement strand
GCTTCGGTTCACGGCTGGGGTGCGTCGTCGCCCCGGTTTCTCATCGCGGACCGCTGACATGCGTCGGACGGAGGGGGTCAGGCTGCGGCCTTCCGCAGCCCCTCGATCGACCGGCCGAGCCGGCGACGGGTTCCCGGCACGCTGGCCACTGCCGGCTGCGCTTCGAGCACAGTGGGCTCCTTCGTGACGGTGAGCCGGTCGCGGAGCGTCTGCGCCAGCTTCGCCCCCATGTCCTCGTCGCGGCTCCGGGTGCCCACGTCGTCGATCGCGTCGGCCAGCCCGAGAACGACCGCCTGTCGCACGCCTTCCCGCACCCATTCGAAGAAACTCATCGTCAGCCCCCCGTGAAAAACGGCCCGACCTGCGGCTGCCACGACGGCCCCATGCCGTTGTCTGCCAGGGTTCGTATCGGCGGGTCAGCCGCCCGGCTGCATCCGTCCGCCGCGGCGTGCCGGCCCCGGTTTCTGGGCAGGATGTGCGGCTCCCGGGAAATCGGCGGTCCTCGTGAAGCAGACCAGGCAGATATCGTCGCTCTGCGGCTGGCCGACGGCATGGAGGGCGACGTCGGCGAGGATTCGCTTGCCGGCATCGGCCGCCCCCGCCGCCGAGGCGGCCAGGGCCGCCTCCAATCGCTCGAAGCCGTAGCACTCCTGTTGGTGATCGAGGGCTTCGCTGACCCCGTCGGTGCACAGCGCGATCGTGGTCCCTGGCGCGAGCGGCACCTCGCACGACCGAAACTCACCGCCTTCCACCATGCCCAGCGGCAGACCGCCGAGGTCGCCAGCCACGGTCCGCACCTGGCCTGCCGGATCCCGAAGGAACGCGGGCAGGTGGCCGGCATTGCAGATCGTGGCCACGTGCCGGGCCGGATCGAGCACGGCGACCACGAGTGTTGCGAAGCGATCGTCCCAGCCCCCCCGCAGGAAACTCTCGTTGATCCGCGCAACGGCCCGCCCCAGGTCCCGCTCACTCGCCAGGCAGTAGCGGACGTCCGCGGAGAGGGCGGCCATCAGCAAGGCCGCCGACACCCCCTTGCCGGAGACGTCGGCCAGCACGATCGCCAGCCGGTCATCGGCGAGGGGCACGTAGGCGAAGAAGTCGCCGCCGACGTGTCGGGCCGATTCGTAGTAGTCGAAGATCTCGTAGCCCACCACCTCCGGCGGCCGCGACGGCAGCAAGCCCTGCTGCACGCGATGCGCGAGTTCGAGGTCGCGGTTGAGCTGCTCGCGGGCCACCTGCTCATCGTGCGCGAGCGCCTGCTCGATGGCCTGCGACGCCTGGCCGGCGACCCCGGCGAGCACGTCGAGGTCGGCTTCCTGGAAACCGTCGCGAACGTCGCGGGAGTCAACCTGCACGACGCCGAGCAGTCTCCCGTCGGCCCGCGTGACGGGTACGCACATCACCGAGCGGATCCGGCAGTCGAGGATGCTGTCGTGGGAGTTGAACCGACTGTCGGCTGAGGCATCAGCCGAGAGCACGGCCCGCCGCGACTCCGAGACCATCGTGACCAGCGACAGGCTGATCCGCAGCGGCCCCGGCTCCACGGCCACCTTCGACCGCCTCGCCCGCACCACGAGCTTGTTCGACTGTGGATCGACGAGCAGCACGAAGCCCCGCTCCGCCTGCGGAAACGCCTCGAGCAGACCGTCAAGCAGGCGGGGGAGCACGTCGTCGAGCGAAAGCGACGTGCCGATGGCCCGCTTGAGGCCCAGCACTGCCCGCAGTTTCGCCTCGGCATGCTGGCTCAGCCCCTCGCCCGCCGCCCGCGGGATATCGAGTTGCGACACGATCACGCCCTCGGACTCCCCTTCGAGAATCACATGCCCGATGCCCCCGGTGTCGGCGGGGATGCCGGCCGACGACCGTGGGCGGCGGCGGAGGGCCGTGGCAAAGACGAGCCGCTGGCCGCAGACACTGATCTCGTCCCCGTCCTCCAGGCGGCGTCGCGACGCCAGTGGGAGCCCGTTGACCAGGGTGCCGTTGCGGCTCTGGAGATCCTCCACGAACGCGCCGTCGCTTGTCACGGTCACCGCGGCGTGCTGGCGGCTGACGGCGGCGGCGTCGAGGACGACGGTGCAGCCCGGATGGCGGCCGATGACCGTGCGTCCCTCGGCCAGCGGAAACCGCGTCACGCGACGACCGGAGGTGAGGAGTTCGAGGAACGGCACAGCGGCGTGGACCGGCTGGCGGGCCGGCCAAAAACGGAACGGACACACGGCCCGGCGGCGGCGGGCGAAGCCGGAATTGCCGACGGTCGCAACCGCGGGTACTCTGCGAGCACCGATTCCGATGGGGAATGGTGTAACGGTAGCACGACTGGCTCTGAACCAGTTAGTCTAGGTTCAAATCCTAGTTCCCCAGCTTCATTTTCATCCATCAAAACAGATGGATTCTGTGCGGCGGCCATGCGGCCGCCGCGGCGCTGAAAACGCGTTGCGCTCCTGCGGTGCTACCGCAGGAGTGGTTTCGCGACGGTGCTACAGCGGTGCGTTTGGATTGACGCGTTGGCGGCTCAGGCGACAGGCAGGGGTTGCCGAGCTAGGCGGGAGGTGGCCGCCAAGATCAGCCGCAGGCGGCCGGCTGGCGGGATCTGGGCAAACGCGATTTTGCCAAAAACAGTGGGATTTTCTCGTTTTTTGGCCCGTCGGGCGGAGTAATGTGCTAGTATTCTACTAAAATCGACCAAATTAGTAGATCACTAGTTTTTCGGTACGCCCATGAAAATCCCTGAAATTCCGCCGCCATTCGCTG
>CAJBSQ010000210.1 GCA_903958265.1 uncultured Planctomycetaceae bacterium | reverse complement strand
GGCGCCGCGGGCACGCTCGCCTCGGCATGCTTCGGCCTGCCCGACGAGGCCGGCCGGCAGGCCCGCTCCGCGGCGGCTGCCTGGTGCCCTGCGATGGAGCCGACCGCCTCCGTCGCCGTCGCGTCGCTGTCGAACCCTGCCGGTGGATTTGGACTGATCACCGCCGCCGTCGCCGCCGCCGCGCGGGCCACCCGCCCAGGCGGCACGATCTGCGTGGCCTGTGCCGTCAACGTGCCCCCGGGGCTGATCTTTCAGCGGTGGCGTCAGGGCGCGCCCCTCGAGCCGCTCTTGCACGAAGCGCTCGCCACCGGCGACCTCACGCTGATCGGCGATGCGCTCCACACGCGGCTCTTCGCGCGGGCCCTCGACGATCGGCGGCTCGTGTTGCTTTCGGGACTCGCCGAAGATGTGGTCGAGGAGCTGGAGTTTGGCTACGCGGCCGGGCCCGAAGTGGTCGAGCGGCTGGCCCATCGGGCCGACGGCGTGGTGGTGCTCCCCGAAGCGGATCGCTGCTTTCCCCGCCCGGAATGACGATCCTGGCACGCCCCGCGCTGCGGGCCGTCGGGCGGGTCGCGGAAGGCGTCACGCGAAATTGATGCGGGCCGGATGATGCGGGAAGCCGATGCGGGGCCGGGAGCAGCTCACCGTTCAGGGAGCGAGCCGATGCCGCAGGGCTTCGCGGGCCAGCGGCCCCCAGTGCCGCGAATCGCGGCTGGCGGTGGGGAAGTCACCGAGCACGAGAAAGCTGCCGGCGCCGAGTCGCCACTCGGCCACGCCGTCGGCCGGCCGGTAATGAACATCACGCCATCCCCAGACCCGCTCCACGATGGCCGCAGGGTCGTCGATCTCGGCCGACCATCCGGAACCGGAGTCAGCGTCTCCCGCGGGCCAGGCCTCCTCGTGCGCCCAGGTTGGAGGGGTAGCGGGAAGGCACCCACGCCCGCCCGCCACGGCACGCAGAGGCAGTTTCCATGCGGTGGCTACGAGACGCCCGTCGAGCCGACCGGCCACGAAGCAGCCGCGGGTGTGGGGAGTCAGTCGCCATGTCACCCGCCG
The DNA here is from genome assembly GCA_903958265.1 of uncultured Planctomycetaceae bacterium. Classification (GTDB taxonomy): domain Bacteria; phylum Planctomycetota; class Planctomycetia; order Pirellulales; family UBA1268; genus QWPN01. Next base: position 1,785 of record CAJBSQ010000210.1, on the reverse strand, counting down.
CCCGCCGCCGGTGAGCCGTATCTCCGCGACGCCGGTCGCCGTGCGGACGACCGCCGCGATTCCCTGATCGTTGACGGGCACGAGTGTGCGGTTCACCTCGGTGGCGAATGGTGCGTCATCGAGCACCTCGGTCAGGGGCAGGTCGAACCGCCCGGGGGACGGCCCGGCGGTGATCGTCGCCAGCTCGATGCCGACCTCCGCGAGCACTCGCGGGCTCTTGAGCACGGCCATTCCGTCTATCAGCAGGTCGCCATTCACGATCGCGAGCGTCTCACCGGGTAGGCCCACGACCCGCTTGAGGGCCGATCCATCCGCAGGGCTGTCGACGATCCACCGCTCGAACCGCTCCGGCCGTCGGGCCCGGTCGGCCGCCGGAAACGGCTGCGTGGCGACGACGTCGCCGGGCATCACGCCCGGTGCCATCGAGAGCCCATCGACCTCGTACCGCGCCGGGCAGGCGAGCAGCCCCACGGCCACCAGCCCCAGGCACGCGATCGCCGCCACCACGAGTCGGGCGTTCACGGCGTCAGGTCACCGCGACCCATTGGTGGCTCTTGGCACTGGAGAGCACCGCGTCGCAGACCTTCTGGGTCTCGAGCGCATCGCGGAAGGTCGGGTGTGCCGATTGCTTCTTGGCATACGCCTCGAGGAAGTCGGCCACCTGGTGCACGAAGGAGTGCTCGTAGCCGATCGCCAGCCCCGGCACCCACCACTTGTCCATGTACGGGTGATCGCTGTCAGTCACGTGGATGCTCTTCCAGCCCCGCATCGGTCCGGCGTCCTTGTAGTCGAAGACCTGCAGCCGGTGGAGATCGTGCAAATCCCACTTCAGGCTCATGTTCTCGCCGTTGATCTCGAACGTGTAGAGGGCCTTGTGGCCCCGGGCATACCGCGTGCTCTCGAACAGCCCCAGCGACCCGTTCTTGAAGTGGCAGAGGAACGAGCAGGCGTCGTCGATTCCCACCTTCTCCACCTTCCCGGTGAGCTGGTGCATCCGCTCCTTCACGAACGTCTCCGTCATCGCCGTGACGTCGCTCATGCCCCCGTTAAGCCAGAGCGCCGTGTCGATGCAGTGCGCGAGCAGGTCGCCCGTCACGCCGCTGCCGGCGGCCGCGGCGTCGAGCCGCCAGAGAGCCGCGCCCCCCTGGGGCAGGTCGGCGTTGATCGTCCAGTCTTGGAGAAACTCCGCGCGGTAATGAAACACGCGGCCGAGCGCTCCTGAGTCGATGATCTGCTTGGCGAAGGTCACCGCCGGAATGCGGCGGTAGTTGTACCAGACGATGTTGGGCACCCCGGCCTTCTCGACGGCCTCGCACATCCGCTCCCCCTCGGCCGCGTCCATCGACAGCGGCTTCTCGCAGAGGATCGCCTTGCCGTGCTTGGCGGCCTCGATGGCGATCTCGGCGTGAAGGTTGTTGGGCGTGCAGATGTCGACCGCGTCGATGTCGTCGGCGGCCACGAGTTTCCGCCAGTCGGTCTCCACCCTCTTGTAGCCCCAGCGGTCGGCGAAGGCCTTGGCCTTGTCGGCGTCGCGGGCCGCCACCGCCTGCAGCACGGGCAGGTATTCGAGGTCGAAGAAGTCCTTGACGCGGTTGTAGCCATTGGAGTGGGCGCGGCCCATGAAGCCGTAGCCGATCATGCCGATGCGGAGTTGCTTAGCCATGGTGGGATCCTCGAGTGTTCAGGGTTGTGCGAAGTAAGCCGGCTCGGGAACGGCAAAAGTCTTGTCGCCGGGGCGAGGATACGCCCAAGGCTCCTCGAGCGTTTGCCGATTCCCTCGCCTCG
>CAJBSQ010000209.1 GCA_903958265.1 uncultured Planctomycetaceae bacterium | reverse complement strand
TCGCCGGAGTTGGCGGCGTAGTCTCCCTTCACGACCGCCGGGAGGTTCTGCACCCACTGCTGCGCGCTGAGCGTGCCCCAGACGTGCGGGTAGGGCTTGGCCGCCCGCCGCGACGGGCAGTTGAACGACGACACCGGCGACACGTGCAGCTGCGTGCTCGCGGTGCGAAATGCTCCGGACGTGACCGACAGCCCCGCGCCGAGATTCGCGAGCGATTGCTCCTCGATGTAGGGGAGGATCGCGTAGTACCAGCTGCCGGGCTGATCGGGGCCGGTGCCGCGGTTCGCGTCAGCCGTGTATTTGGATCCCCAGCCTCCCGAGGGCAGATGATTCTGGGCATCGAGATGGGTGATGCAGCCCAGGCCGAGCTGCTTGAGGTGGTTCTTGCACTGCGTCCGCCGGGCCGCCTCACGGGCCGATTGCACGGCGGGCAGCAGCAGCCCGATCAGGGTGGCGATGATGGCGATCACCACCAGCAGCTCAACGAGCGTAAAGCCAGCTGTAGAAGGCGATGACCGTCGGCAAGGGGTGGGCATGCGATGACTCCCGAGAACGTCTGCGTCGGATTCCGCCGGTGTCATACTCTATTCCGCGAGACTGCGATGCGAAACCCCAAGGTCGGGCGGGCACCGGGCCCGGTATCAGCGGAGATAGGGTCCGCGATTGAACAGGCCCGTCGCGAACGACTCGGAGAGGTCGAGCATATCAACGACGCCGTCGTAGTTGGCGTCTCCATCCCTCCAGTCCGCGACGAGACCGGTGTCGAAGAGGCCAGACCCGAGCATGTCGGCCAGGTCGATGATGTCGACCATGCCGTCGAGATTCAGGTCACCCGGCGCGGCGTAAGACACCAGGATCGAGCCGTCGTTCTGAGTGATCATTCCGACAGCCCGGCCCGAGCCCGGGCCAGCCGCCGTCGAGGCGATGCCCGTGGTGGAGGCCGCCCAATCCCCCTGCCCGCGGCCTGCGATGAGCCGTTGCCGGACCTCGGCGGCAGCCGCGCCCCCGGGGGCAATCACCAGGCCGCCCCTGCCGACGTCGATTCTCCCTCCGGAGGCCAGCACGAGGCTGCTCATCTCGATCCGGCTGAATCCTGCGTCGATCGTCAGGCGGCCGCCGCTGCGGATGTCGATGCCGCCGGAGCCGAGCGCCCGGGGATCACGAACCACGACCTCTCCCTCTTCGATCAGCGTGCCCCCGGTGAATGTGTTGGCTCGATCGATGATCAGTCGCCCGCCCCCCCGCTTCACCAGCCGCATCTCCCCCGACCGCGTCACCGCATCGGTCGAAGTTGCCCCGGTGGCGACGGTGATCGGCACGTCGGGCACGACCGCAAAGAACCCGAGCGTGCGTTCCATGACGGCGGTCCGCGAGGCCGGTTGCGTGATCGCCTCGAACGGAAAGCCGGCAACCACGACGTTGCCGCGACCGGCCGTGCCCGCCCGCTGGATCGCGGCGGCCCCGCCCGTGCCGCCGGAGTAGGCCAGGGCCACCGCCGATCCGCTCGACGCGGTGAGCACGTCCGGAGACGCCACGTTGAAGGATTGTCCATCCAGCCCCGTAAAGCTGGTGCCGTTAGAAAACCCGAAACCCGATAGGCCAGCGAAGATGCCGCCGGCCGCGGCCGTGACCTGGTAGGTGCCGGCATTGTCAGACGCGTAGGTCGCCCCGAGCGTCGAGCGGAAGAACGTGCGGCCGTTGTTCTGGCTATCGAGATCCCAGCCCACCTCCGAGCCACTCACGAGCACATGCCCACCGCTGGCCACGAAGCGTTCGACGAGCGTCTGCTCGCTGGCATCGAACGTGCGGCCCGCCGTCGATTCCGTGCCCAGGATCCAGACGACGGCCTCGTACGAGGCGAGCGACACCGCGCCCTGGATCACCGCCTCGTTGCTGGCGGAATCCACGCGGACGCCCGGCCGCGCTGCCTGGATCGCCGCGTGAACCAGGGCGGTCTGATCACGGCTGTTGTTGTATCTGGCCCAGACCCGCTCGGTCGCCGTGCCGCCGGTGAGATACGTGAGCTTGAAGTTTTGGCTCCTGTCGAGCCGGTCGAATCCATTGAC
>CAJBSQ010000208.1 GCA_903958265.1 uncultured Planctomycetaceae bacterium | reverse complement strand
TTTGGTTGTCGTTCTTCATCCGCACACGCAAAGTCGCACTCATGAATAGACCCATGTTGTCGTTCGCCCGTCTGTCCCGCGTCGTTTTTTCCTTTGGCCTGGCGGCCCTGCTTGGTTCGCTGGCCGTGACCGCATGTGCCCAAGGGGTGCCGGTGTACGACTGGGTGACGGTGGGCGATCCGGGGAACGCGGCCGACACCACGACCTACGGTGCCGTTGCCGATGCGTTTCAGATCATGAAGTACGAGTGGACCAACTCGCGGTACGTAGACTTCCTGAACGCGGTAGATGCCTCGGGGACGAATCCCAACTCGGTCTACAACACCAACATGGGCAGTGACGTTCGGGGCGGGATCAGCTTTACGAGCGGTGCGTCTCCCGGCAGCAAGTACGCCGCGAAGACCGACATGGGCGACAAGCCGGTGAACTTCGTGAGTTGGTGGGATGCCGCGCGTGTGGCTAACTGGCTGCAAAACGGGCAGGGATCGGGCAGCACCGAGACGGGCGCCTACACGCTCAACAACAACACGAGCGGGAATGCCCCGGCGGTGAACGTCGGCGCGCTGTTCTACCTCCCGACGGAAAACCAGTGGTACAAGGCTGCGTACTACAAGGGCGGGAGCACGAACGCGGGCTACTGGGACTACGCTACGCAGAGCGATACGGCCCCCACGGCGGTGACTGCTGGCACGACCGGTATCGGCTCGGCGGGCAGCGCGGGCAACTTCGCCAACTACATCGACGGAGCCGACTGGAACGGTCAAAACGGCAACGTGACGACGGTCGGCACCAATGGTGGGTCGAGTGCTTACGATACCTTTGATATGAGCGGGAGCATCTGGGAGTGGAACGACCTCACGGGTGCTGCCGGCTCGACTCGTGGGGCGCGTGGCGGCTACTGGAGCAGCTTCAGCGCGTTCTCCTTGTCGTCTTCCTCCAACATCGCTATCGACCCGTCAGACGAGAGCGACGTCTACGGGTTTCGTCTCGCAAGTCCGGTTGCCGTCCCCGAACCGGCCACCTACGCCATGGCCCTCGCGGGATTGGCCTGCGGCGGGTTCTCGATGTGGCGGCGTTGCAAGCGGGCCTGACGCCCATCAGCCAAAATGATTCCAACGCGAGGGGAGTAGGTCACCATCACGGGCCTGCTCCCCCTGTGTTTTCACGGCCAGTCTCAATCTGCCCGCTTCGATCCTTTGAAGGGCGACCATCCGAGTGCTGCTCCTGTCATGCTGAGCCCGAGTTCTCAGTGTTCCCTTTTTGACCGTTTCTCGGGCCCCTACGGGGGTCTACTCCTGTATAAGGACCTGTAGGGGCGTTCGGCTGCCGCCTTACGCCCCCTCGAACTGCCGGTTTATTTCACAACAAATCCCCCGATCGAATTGTTGTGAAATCAATTCCGCCCCGGCTCCCTCATGACCCGGCGGACGCGTGAGTTCTCCATCGGGCTATCCTGACGGGAGTAGATTCCCGGCTGATCGGCACTGAGGCACCGACCGGAAGCCCACTGGCGTAACCCCTCGATCTTGTCGCCCGCAGTGACAGCCACGGGCACGACGTTCTGCGCGGCCTGAACGAGAGGCACGTCCAAGAGCGACGCCAGCCTGCAGCACGACTTGATCTCAGCGCCGGTCCAGTTGGCGTCATCCGGCCGTGAGCAGTTCGCGGTCGGCATGGAACGCTCGGGCTGCCGTCGTGCGCTGCTCCGGGGCGAGGGTCTTACGA
>CAJBSQ010000207.1 GCA_903958265.1 uncultured Planctomycetaceae bacterium | reverse complement strand
CCGGGGCTTCGACGCCTCGTGTCCGACGCCGGTCAGAGGCTGTGGATGTCGATCACGGGCAGCTCGTCTATCCGTCCCTGAAAGATTGCCCGGTCGTCATGGACCTGCACGAGCTCTCCCCAGTCGATCGGCGGGCCACGAGCAGGTGAAAGTGGAGGCGGCTCGAGCGGTTCGCCGAGGTGTGTCAGGATCTTCCGGATCGGGCCCGGATCGGTGATGAATGCGATCAGCCGGATGTCGCCGCCGCAGGTGGGGCACGCAAGTGGAAACTCTTCCCCCACCCGCGCCATCAGTTTCGCCCACGCAATCCGTGAGGTGTCGTGCGAGCGGGGCTTTTGATTCGCGTGATTCGCGTCACAGCAGCCTCCCGTGGCATGCTCGCCCGCCGTATGTCCACCGACCGCATACCCGCCAGCCGCGGCATCGCCTCGCTTACCGACATTCCCGAGGGCGAGTGCCGTCACGGCCCGCCTGAGCTTGTGATTCGGTGCAAACACTCCGTGATACCTGTGCCGATGCTTGCGCGGCGGCGGGACGAGATCGGCGAGCCGGTCCAGGAACTCAAACGGCGAGAACTCGACGACGCCGTTCGCTCCCGGTCGCGTAGACTTGCGGCTGCGACTGGGTCCGACCCAGTTCGCCGCCTTATGTCTCGGCAGCACGTAGCGGATGCGAGCGATCTGGCCGTCTGCACCGCGGCTCACGGAGAGCCGCTCGAGCGCGAAGGGTGGCCGGGCGCAATACCGCAGCAGGTGCTCCAAGCTCCGAAAATAGCTCGGCACGTCGCGGTCGATGAGCGTGATCCGAACACTGGCGTCGACTGAAAACCCGCTGTTCTCCCACGTGAGCATGTCGGCGGCGGCAGCGGTGTCGAGCAGGCGAGTGAGCCTGAACCAGCGGATCACGCGGCGGCGGACCCGCTCGGTGAGCGCGGCCAGATCGGCCTGGTTGATCGGTCGGGCCGGCAGGAACGCCGGTGAGGCGTCGCACCCTGCTCCGTCAGCAGCCGGCACGAAGACGCCTTCGGTTGCGCACACGTGCAGGTGCATGTGGTGGTTGAGCGCCGAGCCGAAGCGGTGCAGGAAGGAGACGGCGCCGAGCCGTGGGCGAGCGGCTGCGGGGGCGCTGGCGTCACTCGTCACGCCTGCGACAGCGCCCAGCAGCCGCTCGATCTCCTCAATGAAGATTCTTGTGAGAGCGGCGACGGCCGCAGGCCGATCGGCGAGAAAACACCGTAATCGCTTCGGCACGGAGATCACCCACTGTCGCACCGGCACCGGTGGAATCACGTGATCGACAAGGTGCGCGGCGGTCTGCGCCATGTGCCTGCCATTGCAGGACGGGCAAACCCCGCGCCCCTAGTCCCGGCAGGGGCAGCCTGGCACGAAGGCCGCGTAAGTCGCGGGCGGCACGGACGACCGCCGCGTCAGACGAAGGTCACGTCTTGCACCACGACACCCCGCGTGTTGGTGCCCGAGACGGTGACCGAGAGCACGTTGTTCACGATCCGAATCGGGCAGTCGATCGTCACCTGCTGCCACTGCAGCCCGATCTGCCCCATCCCGCCGTCGAGAAACTGGCCGCCCGTCAGCGCGCCGGAGTTGCTGGCCCCGTTGCCGCCGGTCGCCGTGGACGCCGCAGCAGCCGCGGGCCTCGAGGCAGGGGCCGTGGCCGCCACCGCCGGTGTCAGCCGCAGGATGTCGGAGGCAGCGCCGGCGGCGGCCCAGCCGCTGTCGAAGCGAATGCCCGAGACGAGGACCGGGCCGGTGCCGGTCGCGTCGCTGACGACGTTGACGGCCAGCGTGTTGTGCTCGATGCGAACCGAGCCATTGACCGTCACGCCCCGCCACTGAAGGCCGATGTCACCGGCGCCGCCGTCGAGAAACTGGTTGCCCTGCAGCCGGCCGCTGTTCGAGGCTGCGTTGATGACAGTCGCCTGGCGAGCGGCAGCCGTAGCCGACGCGATGACGCGCCTGGGCGGGAGCATGATCCCCCGAACGACCGTGGCTCCTGTCCGCGCTGCGGGCCTGGCGACGGCGGCGGCAGCAACGGGGCGAGAGGCCGGCCCGGTGGGCGGAAGGCTTCCCGGAAACGTAATCCTGTTGAGGGTGATCGGGCCGGCCTGCGCTCCGGCCGCGGTGCCGGCGGTGCCGGTGTTGCTCACCTGGAGCACGTTATTGACGATCACGAACCCGGAGGCGTCGCGGGTGAGCGACCGCCACTGCAACGAGGTCGCCCCGGCCGGGCCGCTGAGAAACTGCCTGCCGTTGAGGTTGGCGGTGTTCGAGGTCCGGTTGAACATCGAGTCTGGCACGAAGGGGGGCGGGCCGGCCGACCCTGACGAGTTGACCGTGAGCGCCTGCAGCGTCACGGGCCGGAGCCGTGGATCGCCGGCCGGGGCCGTGCCCGACCCGAAGGTGACGTTCTGCACGGAGACACCCGCCAACGCGGAGCCCGTGGGATTGATCGAGAGGGAGTTGTGAACCACCTGCACGTCGCCCCGGACGGTGACGTTCGACCACTGCAGCCCGATGTCGCCGAATCCGCCGTCGGCGAACTGGCTTTCGGACACCAGGCCGCTGTTCGTGGCCGAGTTGGTCGATTTACCCGCGCCGG
>CAJBSQ010000206.1 GCA_903958265.1 uncultured Planctomycetaceae bacterium | reverse complement strand
TTGCCGAGGATTCGCTGCGTGTTCACGTCGTGGGCGATCTGGGCGTCCAGCAGCGGTTCCCGACGGCGGCCCTCGGGCACGTTCACCGAGAGCAGTTGGTCGTCGGCGCCGATGCGAATCTGCCGCCGCAGCACCTGTTCGCGATCGGTGCCGCGATGGATCGTCATCTCGGCCGTGAGCGTGTCGGCCGCCACCTTTCCGGCTGCCCGCCGCACGAGGATCCGATACTCGCCCGGGAATGCCTCCGTGGCCACGTATCGTTCGTGCTGGGTCGCGTTGTCGGGATCGATGGCCGCGTCGTTATCACCCAACAGCACGCCTCCCGACGCCGACCGCGGCGCGGAGAGGGAGCAGACCGTGCCGGCCGGTTCCTCGACGACCACGTCGACGTCCGCGTCACCCGTCCAGGAGAGATCGATCACGAGATCGCGGATCAGCGCCGCATCGACCGCAGCCTTGAAGCTCACGGCGGCTTCCGCGCGGCCCTGCTTTTCGAGGGCGTCGACCGTGGCTTTGGCAAGGCGGGCGGCCCGTGTCACCACCTCCTGCTGCCCCGCGGGCCACTCGTGGGCGAGCACGCCGGGGCAGGCCCAGGCGAGGGCTTCGACGTCGTTCGTTCTCGCGGCCACCGCCATCGCCAGCGCGTAGGCCTCGCGGCTGGCAGGATCGATTCGGGTGATGGTGCGGCAAAGCCGCAGGGCCTGCTTGTCGGACCCAAACCGGGCCAGGTAGTTGGCCAGCTGCATCAGATCGATGGTGCTCGAGGCGAAGTCGGCTCCCGAGAGCAGGACCCGCTCCACGTCCGCCCGCGGACGGCCCGCGGCTTCCATGGCCAAGGCCAGCGATTCGTACATCCAGGGCTCGCCATGACCGCAGGCGATCGCCGCCGAAAGCAGGTCGGCCGCCTTGTCAAATGAACCCTTGCGGCCGAGTTCAGCAGCCGAAACCCGCACCTGCGCCAACCGCAGCGCGGCGTCTCGTGCGTCGGCGGCACCGCGTGGCGCGGCGTCGTCGATGGCGGGAAGATAAGCCTTGAGCGCCGCAGGCAGGTCGCCCGCGGCCAGAACGGCCTCCGGCAGGCCCACCCGGTCCTCCGCCGGCGGGAGGCTCGCAGCCTTTTCGGCTCCGGACGTGGCCGCGGTCTGCACGATCGGGGGACTCGTGCCGCGGGCCAGTCGCGTCTTGGCGCCGGCCACCTGGAAGTGACCTCCCGAGAGATCCTCCGCGGCCCGGCCGTGAATGGCCTGGTTCATCAGCAGTCGCAGTGCCGACTTCATCCGCGGCTTGTCGTGGATCCAAGCGGCCACGCGCTCGCCATGGGCTCCGTAGGCGTCACGCAGCCATACCGGCGCGTCGGCTGTGATCCAGTCGCGAAAGACGAGCCAGCGGGGATCGTGCACCCCATACACCTCGCGGGCCACCCAGCAGAAGCCGCCGCCACCCATCCCGCCGCCGCCCATGCCGCCTCCCCCCATGCCGCCTCCCATGCCCTGGCCGCTATTGATACCGCCTTGCCCTCCCATGCCGCCGCCTGTCTGGAAGGGATTCAAGCCCGAGCCTGGATTGATCGGCATCACCAGATCGGCGACCGGATAGACCTTGACGACCAGGTTTTCCTGGGCCTTCTCCTTGGTCGTGATCAGGAGCACTTCGTCTTTGATCAGGTAGGTGAGGTCGATGTTGCCAAGCAGCAGTCGCAGGGCGGAACGGAGCGAAATCCCCGAGAGGTTTTGGGTGATCGGCGTATCCAGATCGATGCCCGCGTCTTCGAGCGCCTTGACGTCAAGTTCCACCGGGATGCCGTGCGCATCCCGGATCTGGGCGATGACATCGCGGAGCGGGGTCTCCGTGAACTCGAATCGCGACACGGGCTCATCCAAGACGGCGTAGATTTTCTGCTCCTTGCTGCCCGGGTTCGCCAGGTCGACCGACTTGTACTTCTCGCGGAGGCGGGTGAGTTCCTTCCACCGCTCAGCGCTCGGGTAGAGGATGGGCGGCTCGTCGGCGAAGGGGATGCCGGCAACGTCGGTCAGATGGAGGACATCCATGAACCCGCGTTCCTGGTCGCGGCGGACGCGGGTGTTCTCGGCGTCGTAATCGAGGATCCGGGCGACGAGGGGGGCCGTGCGGCCCACTTCACGGGCCGTCATCGGGATCGGATAGTTGGCATAGAGCGGCGGCGCCTCCTCGGCGATGACCTCGGCGACGTCCCGCTCCGCCTGCACAAACGCGTTTGTGGGCCGTTGGTAGCCCACGCGGATACCCTCCTCCACCAGCGCGTTGTACCGTTCGGTCAGCTGCTTGATCTTCTCCTCTCGCCGCTGCAGTTCGCTGGTCAGCCGGGCCCGCTCGCGGCCGATGGCTGCCCGCCGTTCGTTGACGAGATCGCATTCCACCTTTTCCCGCGACCGAACGATCGATTCGCGAATCCGCATCTCGATCTGCGCGAGGAGACGCTGCCGCATGCCGGCGTCGAGGTCGTCGGATTGGTCGATGACCTGCTGTTGTTCCTTGAGCCGCTCGCGGGCCAGATCAGGATCGCTGGCAAGTAGGTTTCGCGCCGCGCGGAGTTTCACGGCCGTGTCTTGCTCGAGGCCTTGGGCCCGCACCCGGCGCATCGCCTCGAGTTCGGCGAGTTCGCCGTCCGGCCCGGTGGAGGCCTCTCGCCTACCAGAAGCAGCCGGATCGGCGGGGTCGAACGGCAGGGCTCCGCCGTCGGCGACACCGGGCGGTGGCAGGTCGTCGGGGTTGGCCTCGAGTTGGCGGAGCGCGACCTCGCGGATCAACGAGGCATCGGTGTTGTCGGGGTCGCGCCGCAGCGATGCCTCGGCGAGCCGCATGGCGGACGAGTGGGCACCGGTGGCCTCGGCCTGCCGTGACAGCACGGCGAGCGTGGCCGCCTCACCGCGGATCATGGTCTGGGCCAACGCCAGGCCCTCGCGGCCGAGCAGCGGCAGGAACACCCCGTTGGTGGGCCGCGCGTTGCGAGCGAGTTCGGCGAGGTAGGCGTTTTCCTCGCGGGCTGCGGCGGACGGAATAACGAGGGGGATGGCGGGTCCGCCAGGCAGGGCGAGTTCGAGGCGTGCGTCGGAGAGATCCCCTTCGATGAGCACGATGGAATCGCGGTCGCCGCGAAGCGGCGGCAGGTGGTCCGGCAGCATCCGCACCCGGGATTCGGGAGCAGTGCCCGAGAACGTGACGTTTCCCGGCCAGGTCACGGGCTGGATCGCAAGACCGCCGATCCGGCTGCCGGCCGCAGCGGCATCGTCGCCGACCCCGGGAACGGCCAGCATGCCACCCGTCGCGTTGGCAAGCGCCGCCAGACATGTCCAGTTCACCTGGGGACCGATGCCGACGCTCGACACCGACACCCGCTCATCGCGGAGCAGGGACAGGAGCCTGGAAAAATCGGCCGCATCGATGCCGTTGAGGCCGGGGCCGTCTCCGATGTAGACCACGGCTCGCGGTCCGGTGGTGCCGGCGAATAGTCGCGTGGCCTCTTCCATGACGGCTACCAGGTCGGTCGATCCAAGCGGCGTACGGGCGTCGAGCGCGAGTCGAGCCTGCTTGAACGGGGCGGCATCTGCCGCGTGAAATCCGCCGGAGAGCGGCGTGCAGGCGACGTCGACCGCGGCAATCGCGAACCGGTCGCCAGCCCGCGCCCCATCCAGCAGGCCAGTGAGGGCCTCCGCGGCACGCTGTCGGTGATTCCCCGTCTGGCTGGCGGAGGTATCGACGAGCACAAGAACGTGGGTTCCCTCGGCGGCGAACGACTCGGCCGCACGGAGGCCCACGGCCGTCACCGCCGGCTGATCGCCGGTGGCTGGGCAGGATTCGACCAGGGTCACCGATACCGCGGTCGCCGCGGACGAAACGCTCGCCGCGAGGGCGATGCCGGAGGCGATCGCGAAAGCAGGCAACCAATGGCGGGACATGGCGAGCGCTCCGAGGGGGGCCGAAAGCCGGCACGATTCCAGAGGAAAGCATATTTGGCGGGGCCCAACCCGCCAACGTCGGTCTGGCCGGGTTTCGCGGCTTTTTCCCGCTCAGTGCCGCGTCGCCCCCCTTCTCGCCGTCGACAACTCGTCTTGGTCTGCCGGCAGGTGGCTCCGATAATCGATGCGGTCGGTCGCGGTGCCACGCCGGCGACGAGACCCGGGATCACATCGCCGAAAGTTTTTTATGCCTCGTTTTCGAGCCCACCTGGGATTTCATGCTTGTCGCTGGCTCTGCCTGGCGGCGATGCCAGGGTTCGGAATCGTGTCGGCGCCGGTGGTCTGCGGACAGGTGGCACCACATCCGGTCGTCGCGGCGAGTGGAGACCGCCGTTTCACGGTGGAGGAGCAGACCAACATTGCCGTCTACGAGGCGGTGAATCGCGGCGTGGTCAACATCAACACGAAGGCCACGGTGGCCACGGGGCTGTTTCTGATGGAGGTGCCGTCAGAGGGGGCCGGATCCGGAATCGTGCTGGATCGGGAGGGGCACGTGCTCACCAACTTTCACGTCGTCGAAGGAGCCCGTGAGATTCAGGCCGTGCTCTACGACGGTTCTGCCCACGCCGCGCGGGTGATCGGCATCGATCCGGCGACCGACGTGGCGGTGATCAAGGTCGAGGCTCCCGAGGCAATCCTGCATCCCGTGACGTTTGGCATGTCCAACGATCTGCGGGTCGGCCAGCGGGTGTTTGCGATTGGCAACCCGTTCGGCCTCGAGCGGACGCTCACGACGGGCATCATCTCCAGCCTCAACCGGTCGCTGCCCACGAAAACGGGCCGGACCATCAAATCAATCATCCAAACAGACGCCGCGATCAACCCGGGCAACTCAGGCGGCCCGCTGGTGGATAGCGGCAGCCACCTGATCGGCATGACCACGGCGATCGCCAGTCGCACCGGCCAGAGCGCCGGCGTGGGATTTGCCATCCCGGTCGGCACCCTATCGCGGATCGTGCCGCAGCTGATTCGACAGGGAAAGGTGGTGCGGCCCGACGCCGGCATCGCCCGGGTCTACCAGTCGGATGCGGGGCTCGTGGTGGCCGAACTCGCCCCGGATGGGCCCGCGGAGCGAGCTGGGCTCCGAGGGTTCAAAATCATCCGGGAACGGCGGCGTCAGGGGCCTTTCACCGTTGAAACCTCGCGGGTTGATCGGGCGGGAGCGGATCTGATCGTCGCCGTGGCTGGGCAAGCGGTGCGGACTGCGGACGATTTTCTCTCAGCGGTGGAGTCACGAAATCCGGGGGATCAGGTCCTGATCAGCGTGCAGCGAGAGGGGCACCAACTCGACGTGACGGTGGTCTTGGATGCAGAAAAATAGAGACTTGCAGGCGTTTCGTGGGGGCTGCGAACCTCCCGGGCGGCGGCTGCGTCGCGACTGAAGCCCCGGTGCCGGCATGCCGATAAAGGCTGTTCGCCGAAATTTTCTCGGCAGCATTGCAGGCTGTTGACCCGTGGTCGAACGCTGCTATGCTTGGAGGCTCGCCTGAAGGAATGGCAACGTTCCCAGGGCGGACTGATCTTTGACAATTCGGCAGTTGATCTCTTTTGGTTTCGGCCGGCACGCGATTGTGACCGGCAAGTGACCGAAGACCGGGTAACCGGTGTTCGTTCATGAACCATTTTTTTCAATAAGTTAGATCGAATCTCTTGAGATTCAGGCGAATCAACGCCGCATCTGCTTCGGTAGGTGTGGCATGAAGAACCAAAAATTGAAGGGTTTGATTCTGGCTCAGAGTGAACGTTGGCGGCGTGGATTAGGCATGCAAGTCGAGCGAGAACCGTAGCAATACGGGGACAGCGGCGAAAGGGACAGTAATGTGTAGGTACCTACCCCGAGGTCTGGGATAGCTGCGGGAAACTGCAGGTAATACCGGATAATGTCTTCGGACCAAAGGTGTGATTCCACCTTGGGAGGGGCCTGCATCCTATTAGCTTGTTGGCGGGGTAACGGCCCACCAAGGCAACGATGGGTAGCGGGTGTGAGAGCACGACCCGCGTCATTGGGACTGAGATACTGCCCAGACACCTACGGGTGGCTGCAGTCGAGGATCTTCGGCAATGGGCGAAAGCCTGACCGAGCGACGCCGCGTGCGGGATGAAGGCCTTCGGGTTGTAAACCGCTGTCGTAGAGGAGGAAGTGCAAGAGGGTTCTCCCTTTTGTTTGACCTATTCTAGGAGGAAGTACGGGCTAAGTTCGTGCCAGCAGCCGCGGTAAGACGAACCGTACAAACGTTACTCGGAATTACTGGGCTTAAAGGGTGCGTAGGCTGCGCGGAAAGTTGGGTGTGAAATCCCTCAGCTCAACTGGGGAATTGCATCCAAAACTGCCGTGCTCGAGGGAGACAGAGGTAAGCGGAACTCAAGGTGGAGCGGTGAAATGCGTTGATATCTTGAGGAACACCGGTGGCGAAGGCGGCTTACTGGGTCTTTTCTGACGCTGAGGCACGAAAGCTAAGGTAGCAAACGGGATTAGATACCCCGGTAGTCTTAGCTGTAAACGATGAGCACTTGATTGAAGGGTCCTCCATAGCCTTTCAGTCGTAGCGAAAGTGTTAAGTGCTCCGCCTGGGGAGTATGGTCGCAAGGCTGAAACTCAAAGAAATTGACGGGGGCTCACACAAGCGGTGGAGGATGTGGCTTAATTCGAGGCTACGCGAAGAACCTTATCCTAGTCTTGACATGCTTAGGAACCCGACTGAAAGGTTGGGGTGCCCGAAAGGGAGCCTTTGCACAGGTGCTGCATGGCTGTCGTCAGCTCGTGTCGTGAGATGTCGCGTTAAGTCGCTTAACGAGCGAAACCCTTGTCTCTAGTTGCCATCGAGTAAAGTCGGGGACTCTAGAGAGACCGCCGGCGTTAAGCCGGAGGAAGGTGGGGATGACGTCAAGTCCTCATGGCCCTTATGACTAGGGCTGCACACGTCCTACAATGGAGCGCACAAAGGGAAGCAAAGCCGCGAGGTCGAGCAAATCCCAAAAAACGCTCCCTAGTTCGGATTGTAGGCTGCAACTCGCCTACATGAAGCTGGAATCGCTAGTAATCGCGGGTCAGCATACCGCGGTGAATGTGTTCCTGAGCCTTGTACACACCGCCCGTCAAGCCACGAAAGTGGGGGGCATCCGAAGTCGCTGAGGTAACCGCAAGGAGCCAGGCGCCTAAGATGAACTCTGCGATTGGGACTAAGTCGTAACAAGGTAGCCGTAGGGGAACCTGCGGCTGGATCACCTCCTTTCTAAAGGAAACCGCCAAACCGGACCTGGTTTATCCAGTTGTCCGCGGAGGCCATCAGTGAGAAGCCAACTGGTCCGCTGCCCGCGAGGGCATGGCCGATTGGTTGTCGACGCTGAATGTGGAGTCGATCGTGGGCTGACAAAAGAGATCAGTGATTGCAAACGGCAACGTTTGGAGTCACAAGACTGCCGTACCACCAAAGATCATGTGACCTGGTGGGGCTCAGCCGAGCCCCACCAGGTTTTTTTGTTTTCCTGCGCGAGGTTTTCTGCTCCGGTTTGTGGTGTTTCGACGTCGTGTGT
>CAJBSQ010000205.1 GCA_903958265.1 uncultured Planctomycetaceae bacterium | reverse complement strand
GGCTCGGCCGCAAGGGCGATTCGGTGGGGCGAGGGTTGCCCGTGCCCCGTCGCCGGCCGTTCGGGTGGGCTCGGGGTTGCCCGTGCCCCGTCGCCGGACGTTCGCTACGGGCATCCTGCCCATCCTGGTCGGCACGGCAGATGCAGGACGAGTCGACCCCTGTCTGATCTGGCTCGGGGCTCCCCCGTAGCACAGGTTTTTCATCCTGTGTCTGTCCCTCGCGGAAACCTCGATCGGCACACGAGCCGGCCTGGGCTTGGACGATGTTTGCACCCAGACGGCTCAGAGCGATGGCGGCAGGGCCGTAATCACGCCGTCACCCCCGAGGATGATCTCACCGGTCAGCGTCGACCGCCCGCGGATCGTGGCCAGATCGTCGCCGATCACCCACGAGTCGTAGGCCGCCCGAACGAGGCTCTCGCTCGAGGCCGTGGCGTCGTTGGAGATGTCCCAGAACATCATTCCCCCAAGCCCGAGATCATCAGCCCACTGGGCCTTCTGCGCGATCGACGTCGGCGTCTCGAACGAACTGAAGATCTTCTCGCGGGTGTTGTAGACATACGATGCCTGGGCCCGGTCGTCCCAGTAGAGCTTCCAGCCGCCGGTTGGGTCCTGAACTTTTGCGAGCAGGTCTTTGTAGTCGTAGTTACCCGCTTCGAAGCTGCCCGGCGCTGCTCCGCTGGATTGTTCGGCGTAGCCGCCATCGCCGCCGTCCGCCACGCCGCTCCACGCCCGCGTGTAGAGCGGGGCGCCGAGCACGATCTGCCGGGATGCCACCCCGGCATTCAGGTAGGCCTGAACGGCAGTCTTGATGTCATACCCGACGGCATCGCCCGTAAAGCCCGCCTGGTGTCCCGTCGTGCTCTCCCACGTGCCGTGGAAGTCGTAGGCCATCAGGTTGAAGAAGTCGACGTGCGGTGCCAGTCCCGTCAGATTGAACTTCGCGATCTTGTCGAATCCGGCCGGTGAGGCAACCGAAATCTCGTATCGCCGCCCGAGCTGGCCGCCCAGCACGTCGAGCTTGGACCTGACGAGTTCGAGAAGCCGAGCGTAGTTCACACCATCACTCGTGTTCTCAGAGTTTCCCGCCTCACCACCCCCGCCCGGATATTCCCAGTCGAAGTCGATGCCGTCGAACATCCGGTAGGAATCGAGAAACCGGGCCAGGGACGTGGCGAATATCTCGCGGCCGGCCGGCGTCGCACACACAGTGCTGAAGTGGTCGGAAAGCGTCCAGCCACCAACGGCGATGCTGACCTTCAGGTGCGGAAACTTCTCCTTGAGCTGGGCGAGCTGGTTGAAGTTGCCCCACACCGTCTGCGTCGACCGTGGATCACTCGGCGGGTAATACCACTGGTCCGCCTCTCCGGAGACTGTCTGGTCGGCTGCGAAACGCTTCTCGACGGCGGCATAGCTGTCGAAAAGTGACACCTCACCGCTGCTCTTCAGGTCGAGAAACGAGTAGATGAGGTGCGTGAGCTGCTCCGCGGGCACGTCGGCAACCTGGAAGTTTCGGCCGTAAATGCCCCACTCGGGAAAGTAGGCGGCGAGCACCTTGTCGTGGCTGGCGATCGGCAGCACTGCCGCCGGATCGGTCGGTGTCGGGGTCGGGGTCGGTGTCGGTGTCGGTGTCGGTGTCGGTGTCGGTGTC
>CAJBSQ010000204.1 GCA_903958265.1 uncultured Planctomycetaceae bacterium | reverse complement strand
TCGCCCGGCAGGCCGCGGCGATCGCCAAGGAGATGCGGGCCCGCCGCGAGGCGGCCGTCGAGTTCCAGGCGACGCTCCGCGAACGGACGAGGCTCGCCGCGAACCTGCACGACACGCTGCTGCAGAGCATGGCCGGCATCGGCTTCCAACTCGAGGCCTGCCAGATGGCCGTGCGACGAACGCACGAGTGGGAGAGCGGGGACGCCGCAGAGTATTTGGACGTGGCCCGGCGGATGGTCGACCACACCGTCGACGACATTCGCGGCTCGGTCTGGGCCCTGCGGAGCGCGGCGGTTCAGGGGCAGTCGTTGACCGAGGCGATCGAGTCATTGATCGCCCGGGCCAGCGCGGGCCATCGTGCCCGGATCCACCTCAAGACCGAGGGCCGCCAGTTCAAACTCCCCAACTTCGTCACCGGCAATCTCCTGCTGATCGTTCAGGAGGCTGTTTTCAATGCCCTGCGGCACGGCGACCCCGAATCCGTCGTCATCCACCTGGCATTCGATGCAGAGGCCGCCACGGTGGAACTGTCGATCGTCGACGACGGCGCCGGCTTCACGATTGGCGAACAGCGAGGATCCAGTGAGGGTCATTTCGGCCTGCAGGGCATGCGGGAACGGGCCGAACGGCTCGGCGGAAGGCTCTCGGTCGACAGCGAGCCGGGGCACGGTGTCGCCGTCCGCTGCTGGATTCGCTGTCGCGACTACGATCCCGAGATGGAAGGTGAGGATGGCCCGCCGCTCGCCGCCGCACCCGAGGGCCACGGAGCGACCTCCCCATGAACCGGCATCCCGTGTCGATCGGCACGCAAGCACCGACGCCACCGATCCGCCTGCTGCTGGTCGACGACCACCCAGTGATGAGGGCCGGGCTTGCAAACCTGTTGGGGATGAGCCCCGATTTCTCCGTCGTCGGCCAGGCGGATGATGGCCCCACGGCGCTACGCCTCTGGGCAACACTCGCCCCCGACGTCTGCCTGCTCGACGTGAGCATGACCGGCATGGATGGGATCGAGACGCTCCGGAGGCTCCGGAGCATGGACCCGGTCGCGAAAGTTCTGATGCTGACCAGTTCCGAAGCCGCCGAGGATCTTCACTGCGCGCTCGAAGCCGGTGCGGTGGGCTATGTCACCAAGACGGTCAGGCATGACGAGCTCACTAAGGCGATCCGCGCCGTGCAGCGGGGGGCCCGCGTGATCGGCAGCGCCGTCGAGCGATTCGCCGGCGGCCGTCCTGTCAACGCGATCCTGTCGCCACGGGAACTCGAGGTGCTTGGTTTCCTCAGGCATGGCCACACCAACGCAGAGATCGGGCGGCTGCTGGGCATCTCGGAGCGGACGGCCCGAGCCCACGTCGCCGCGATCATGGAAGCGCTCGATGCCCCGGACCGGGCTGGCGCCGTCGCGAAGGGATTCGACCTGGGACTCCTCAAGGTCGGCTCGCCCTCGGCATCCTCAGGACGTCGCATTTCTGGGGACTGAACCGGTCTACAGCCTGGGCGGCACCCTCCCGCGGGCACGGGACAGCCGCTGGTTGTGCAAACGTTGCCCGCGCCCCGGGTGAGTGCTACACTTCAACGTTCAGTTGGATGGCGGAGCGCAACGCCGATTCCTTAGTTCGCAACGTTGGATGCTGGCCTCTCAGAGGGGCGGGTTTTCCGGCAACGAGGATTCAGCATGCGCTGGTACGTACGTGCTTTCGCCCCACTGCTCGCCGCTTTCGTGGCCGCGCCCGCTGGGGCTGCACCTCCTGCTGGCGATGCGACTCCTGCAGCGGCTGCCCCGCCTGCCGTGGC
>CAJBSQ010000203.1 GCA_903958265.1 uncultured Planctomycetaceae bacterium | reverse complement strand
GTGCCGAGCGTCATGCCCGTGCCCGTGGTCGTGCCGTCGGTCGAGAGCGTCACGTTGCCGGCCGTGGAGTTGACGCTCGAGAAGGTCACCGCCTGGTTGCCCGACTGGGCGAGGGCAATGTTGCCCGAGGCCAAGGCCGAGGCCGACGTCACGCTCACGTTCAGGCCGATCGAGCCGGCCGGGGCCGAGAGGGCCACGGTGCCGCCGTCGAGCGTGCCCGAGCCGCCAATCGACCCGGCCGCCGTCGCGAGGGTAAGCGTGCCGGTGCCACTCTGGGTCACCAGCGAGTTGATCGCGATGTTGTTGCCCGCACCGGTGACGTTGATCCTCGTGCCACCGCCGGCCGTGTTCTCCGCGATCGTGGTCGGCGACGAGAAGGTGAGGCTCCCGTTCGAGGAGAACGAGGACGCCGAGAGCGTGAGCGACTGGTTGACGTTCGTCGCCCCGGTGTAGTTGCCCGGGTTGACGACAAGCAGCCGGCTCTCGCCCGTGAGCGTGCCGTCAGCGATGGAGTTGACGCCCTCCTGGAGCCGCGACTCGGATCCCGTCTGATTGCCGAGCGTGGTCACGGCCAGCTGCGACATGTCGGGCTGGAAGCCGGCCGTCGCGGCGGTGTCGTTGCCGGTCAAGAGGTACGGCGAGAAGTCGATCCGCGATCCGCCCGCACCTGTCGAGTTCGTGGCGGCGAGCACCCCCGCCTCGTTCGTGGTACCCCACCAGTTGCTGCTGGCGTTGATCACGACCGCGGTCACGGCCGAGTTCCGCACGGCGAACTGGCTGTTGCCCGAGAGATCGTTCCTCGTGATCGTGGCATTGCCGTTGTTGCTGACGTCGATCCCGAGGAAGTTATTGTTGATGTAGCTGTTGGTGATCGTGGCGTTACCGCCGTTGATGTCGATGGCCACGGCGCCCGCGGCATTGCTGTAGGAGACCTCGCTGTTGGTCACGTTGAGCGTGCCCGCGTCGAGCCGGATGCCCGCGTAGGCTCCGGTGACCGCGCCCTTGGTGACGAGCGTCTTGTCGACGTTCATCGTGCCGCCGGTGACCCGGAGGCCGAAGTTGGCGAAGGCGGAGCCGCCCACCTCGCCCTTGACCGTGACGTTCTCGACGTTGACCACGGCCCCGGTGGCGGAGGTGATGCCGCCGTTGATGTATTCCTCGAACACGAGGTTGACGAAGTTGGCCTCGACGCCCGCACCCGTCACGGTGAAGGCCGGGGCGGTGATGCCGGCGCCGAACATCAGCGCCGCACCGGGATCGGCCCCGATGGCATTGACCGGCGTGGCCGGGTAGATGCCCTCGATGGTCACGTCCTTGGTGATGGTGAGGGCCTCGTTGTAGTCGCCGCTGTCACCCCGGATCACGTACACCGTGCCGCCCTTGCCCACCGCGTCGTAGCCGTCGGCGATGGTGTCGAAGCCGTTCCAGCCGAAGGAGGCGCTGACGGCCTGGTAACTGACGGTGGTGCCGGAGGTGGAGCCGAACCAGACGTCGTAGACCCAGAC
>CAJBSQ010000202.1 GCA_903958265.1 uncultured Planctomycetaceae bacterium | reverse complement strand
GGATCGGTGGATCGACCACCACGGGGCCGATTCTCAGCGGGGCGGGGGGGTGCGGGGCGATCATGGGGTCATCGTAGCATCAGGCCCCGGGCCCGAACCCTGCCCACCGGGCGCCGGCTGTGGCTGCCGCCACTGGATCGGGCTGCCGATGAGCATCGAGACGAAGCGATCGTCGGGCACGGAGAGGTCCGCGACGGCCATCGCATATTCGGCGATGTCGAGGTTGTAGGCCTTCGTGGCCAGGAGAAACTCCCGCTGCTGGCCGACGAGTGTGGCATGGGCAGCGATCACCGCCTCGATCGGCCGCTGGCCCTTGGCGTGATCGGCTTCGGCCATGGCCATCGCCTGCGCCGCGGCGCGGACGGCGGCAGCCCGAGATTCGAGGGCGTCGTGCCGGGCGGGGAGCGTGCGGGCGATCGCCCGCACCCGGCCGGTGGCCGTGCGAGTGGCGAAGATGGCGTCGAAGTGGGTCTGGTACGGTCCGGCCAGCGGCCGATCCACGGGCCACGGCAGGGGGTCTTCGAGCGGGAGCCGAGCGAGATCGACCAGCTCCTGCTGGGCGACGCCGAGCTGGGCCCGCGAGTCGGCGAGATCGGCGCGGGCGGCCGCCGTCGCCACGTCGAGCGTGGCGCGGTCATGCGGATCGCCCCCTGGCGCGATCATTTCCACCCGCTCGATCGCCTCGGTGCAGCACCGGACCGACGCATGGGCGGCCGACACCTTCCAGTACGCCTGGGCGATCCAGAGACGCCGGCTCCGGTCGCCGGAGCGTTCGACGGCCTCCAGGAGGGGCAGGGGTCGCGCGTAGAGGGTGGCGTCGACCGACGCCATCTGCGGGCCGGCGGGCCGACTCGCGAGTGGCTCGAGGAGTTCGGCGAGGAGCTTTGCCGCATCGCTCGCCGTCGGGTCAGCGGCCGCGGGGGGGGCGGTCGTTCCTGGCGGCGTCTCGCCGTGTGCGGTGGCGAGCCAGCCGCACGAGAGCAGTCCCCAGACAAGGAGTGGTTTCATGTCCCACAGGCTCACAAACCCGCCCCTCGCGAGTCAATCGCAACCACGGCGGCACGGCCGCCTCGGCGGGGCTATGACGGTGAGTCGAGATAGGGATCCTGGCTCATCTGGATGTGTGACTCGGCCCGCTGCCGCTCCACGTATTCAAGGACTCGCCGCTGGCCGCGGTGGCGGGCCTCGACCCGCCGCTGCGCCCGCCGGAAGGTCTTGAGCAGCGATTCGGGGTTGGCCCCAAGTCGCCGCCGCAGCCCGGAGATGATCCGGGCGGCCCGCACCGGGCCGAATCCCTGCACGAGGATGTCGTCGTTCAGCGAAACGTACTGCCGCCAGGTGCCCGGATCCCCCTGGCGTCCACAGCGGCCAACCAGCTGCCGGTCGATCCGCGCCGAATCGTGGAGCTCCGTGCAGATCACGTGCAAGCCGCCGACGTCGAAGACGCCCTCGCCGAGCTTGATGTCGGTGCCGCGGCCAGCCATGTTGGTGGACACGGTGATCTGCCCGTGCTGCCCAGCCTGGGCCACGATGTCGGCCTCCTTCTCGATGTGCCGGGCATTGAGCACGGTGTGGTGCAGGCCCGCCGCAGAGAGAAGTTCCGAGAGCGCTTCGGACTTGTCGATCGACCGTGTGCCGATGAGCACCGGGCGACCGATCGCGTGCAGTTCGGCCACCTCAGCGACGATCCGGGCGAACTTGTCGGCCTGATCCAGGCACACGGCGGGCTGGAGCCGGCGGCGGATGGCGGGTTTGTGGGTCGGCACGAGGGCCACCGCCACATCGTAGGTGCGCGAGAGTTCACTGGCGCTCGTGGCGATCGTGCCCGTCATGCCCGCCAGATGCGGCCAGCGTGCGAACAGGTCTTGAATCGTGATCCTGGCCGCGTGCCCGCTGCCCGCGGTCACCTCCACCTCTTCCGTCCCGGCCCCGAAGCTCTCCTTCGCCTCGACGGCCTGATGGAGCCCATCCCGCCAGCTACGCCCCTCGGCCGCCCGGCCCGTAAACTCATCGATGATCACGATCTTGCCGTCGCGGACCACATACTGCCGGTCGCGGGTGAAGAAGTGCTTCGCCCGCAGGGCTCGTTCGACGGCCTCGTACATGTCCAGCAGCCCCGAGTCGCCGAGGGCTGCCGGACGCACGGCGGCACGGACGCGACTGCGGCCCCGCCCCAGCAGTTCGCACGACTGCTTCTCGACTTCCTTTTCAAAGTCCTGATCGAGCTCGAGCGTCTCGGCAAGTTCGGCGGCAAAGCGATAGAGCGAGACGGTGGCGGCTTGGGCTTCGCCCGGCGGCGACGAGATGATCAGGGGCGTGCGGGCCTCGTCGATCAGCACGTTGTCGGCTTCGTCGACGAGCACAAACCAGAACGGACGCTGCAGCAGTTTGGCCCCGCCGCCCGCAGACCCGCCGGTCAAGGTCGCTCCCAGGTCGCCGCTTCCCTCGTCGAGCTGCCGCTTGATCAGCCGGTCTTTGAGGAAATCGAAGCCAAACTCCTTGGCCGTCCCGTAGGTGATGTCGCAGGCATACGCGGCGCGACGCGCGTCAAAATCCATCTGTGATTCGACGATGCCCACCTTGAGGCCCAGTGCCTCGTAGACGGGCTGCATCAGCTCGGCGTCACGGCTGGCGAGGTAGTCGTTGACGGTGGCGAGGTGCGCCCCCTTGCCGGCCAGGGCATAGAGCACCAGCGGCAGCGTGGCCACGAGCGTCTTGCCCTCGCCGGTCTGCATCTCTGCGATCGCGCCCTTCACCAGAGCCGAGCCCGCGAGCAGCTGCACGTCGTAGTGCCGCAGGCCGATCCTGCGCCGGCCTGCCTCACGGGTGGCGGCGAACGATTCGACGAGGAGCGAGTCGAGTGGCTCACCAGACTTCGCGCGATATGCGAGTGACCGCCCGAGCCGCTTGAGGGCGACGTCGTCGAGCGCCTCCATTTCCGGAGCCAGCGCGTCGATTTCGCGGACCTGCCGCCACGTGGCGGACGTGATGGCCGGCGGCCGTCCGGGAGCGAATCCACCGAGCCAGCGAAACATGGGGCGACACCTCGTTGAGATGTCCTAGCCTACACCCGCTCGCCCGATTTCGCGCGACTCTGGGAAATGGGCCGTGGTCAGTACCGCGGGGCGACCGTCGTCGGCGTGGAACGCGCCGGAGGAAGCGACTGCGCGGGGGTCGCAAACGGATTCCAGGTGGTGTTCGTGGCCTGCGTCGGCTGGTAGGTCGGCATCTGGGCGGTCACCTGCTGCTGGGCCGACTGCATGCCCTGCTGCACCTGGTTGTTGACGCCCTGCGTGTACTGGTTGGCCGTGTTCTGCAGCTGGTTGCCCATCTGCTGCGTCTGCTGGTTGGCATACTGCTGCATCTGGTTGGCGTACTGCTGCGGCTGCTGCTGCATCTGGTTGGCATACTGCTGGGCCTGGTTGGTCATGTTTTGCTGGTACCCGTTGGCCTGGGCCTGCAGCTGGTTGCCGTACTGCTGCATCGAGGGGGGCGCTCCCGACGACGGCTGCGACCACGACCAGGAGTTGCCGTTGGCCGCCGCTGGTGGGGCGGGCGCGGCGGCCTGCCACTGGGTGGCGGGGCCAGGCATGGGCGGGGGTGCCCCGCCCGGCGCGGGCATCGGGGGGGCGCTGACCGTCGGAGGATAGGCCGCGCCTTGGGGGGGCGTGGCCCAACTGCCGTACTGCGCCGGCTGGCCGATCATGCCGGTGGCTGGCGGAGCCACGGTCGCCGTCTGCGGTGTCTGGCAGCCGGAGGCGGCCAGCAGGACAAGGCCGACCCATGCCGCAAGCGATGCGCGGGCCGGGTGTCGGTGCTGCAAGATGGTCGACACGTCAGGCACTCCACGTGGAAATGAGGTGGATGGGAATGAGTTGGAATTCCGCCGCCGCGAGGGACAATGAGCGGGCGAGACAATAGCGAGTCTGGGCCATGGGTCCAGATCAGTTCCGCCGGCGCCATTGAATCGCCACCACTCTGCCCATCTTCTCCGCGTCATGCAGCCTGTGTTATCCCCCGCCACCGCCCCCGCCGTGATCGCGGCCGACCTGCGGCAGGAGGCCCTCAGGCTCGGGTTTTCGCGGGTGGGCATCACCGGGGTGATCGACGCCCCGCACCACGACGCCTTTCGGGGCTGGCTGGCCCGGGGGCTCGCCGGCCCGATGGCGGCCTGGCTCGAGCGGCATGAGCCGCGGCGCCGGTCCGCGAGCGAGCTGCTCGAGGGGGTCCGCAGCGTGGTCATGCTGGCGACCGACCATGCCACGGAGCCGTCCACCGCCGGCGTGGAACAGAGCAGGGGCCGCGTGGCCCGGTATGCGTGGGGCGACGACTACCACGACCTGCTGCGATCCCGGGTCAATCAACTCGCTGCCTGGCTGGAGGCCCGCGTGCCGGGCTGCCGCACCCGCGGCGTGGTCGATTCCGCACCGATCGCCGAGCGCGACTTCGCCTGGGCCGCCGGACTCGGCTGGTTTGGCAAAAACACGATGCTCATCGATCCCTCCGCCGGCAGTTACTTTTTTCTCACGGCCTTTCTCACCGATGTGCCGTTGCCGGCCGATGACCCGCTGCCGACGGATCATTGCGGCACCTGCACGGCCTGCCTCGACGCCTGCCCGACCGGGGCCCTGCCCGAGCCGGGGGTGCTCGACGCCACACGGTGCATCAGCGCCCTGACGGTGGAGCAGCAGGGGGCGATTTCGGCCGATCTCCGCGCCGGCATGGGCGACTGGATCTTCGGCTGCGACGTCTGCCAGGAGGTCTGCCCCTGGAACCGGCACGCGCCGGGATCACATGAGCCAGGGTTTCAGCCACGCGGCGGCGAGGCGGCGCTCCCACTCGCCGGCCTGCTCGCCCTCGACCAATCGGCGTTTCGCGCAAGGTTCAAGGGTTCGCCCATCAAGCGGGCCAAACGGTCCGGCCTGCTCAGGTCCGCCGCGATCGCGCTGGGCAACCGGCCCGATCCGACGGCGTTTGCGCAGCTCGCGGCCGCGGCTCGCGATGATGACCCGGTGATCCGCGAGGCGGCGACGTGGGCCCTCGGGCGATGGATCGTGGCGGACGTGATGGCCGAGGAGTGCCGCGGGGTGCTCGAGAGTCACTCGGCGGAGCAGTCCGACACCTCGTCGACGTCGGCGGCCGGATCGCGGCCCGGGCCATCGACCGCGTAGAACCGCTCGAGCACAGCCTGCCAGTCGGCGTTGACCTTGACGCCGATGAAGGCATTGCGGACGGCGAGCGGTTCAGGGTGCACCCGGGCATACTTGATCGCGAACTTCCGCATGCTCCGGCCGGCCACCTGCTCGCCGTGGAGTTCCATCGAGAGCGCCCAGTGTTCGCGGAGCACGTCCCGCTGCTCGTGGATCGTGGGGGGCGGCAGCGGCGGCTCGCCGGCGAGCAGGGCGAGCGTCTGCCGGAAGATCCAGGGATTGCCGATCGCCCCGCGGGCCACGCTCACACCGTCAACGCCGGTCTGATCGAGCATCGCCAGGCAGGCCTCGGCGGAGAAGAGGTCACCCGAGCCGATCACGATCCTGTCGCCCGCGTGCCGCTTCACGGCCGCGAGAAACTCCCAGTTGCTTGGGCCGACATATTTCTGCTGCACGGTGCGGCCGTGCACGGTGATCGCCGCCGCGCCCCGGGCGAAGGCGCCGTCGAAGATCGTCCAGAAGTTGTCGAGGCTCTCCTGCGTGTCGTCGAGGCCGCGGCGCATCTTGAGGGTGACGGGCACGTGGGGCGGCACCGCCTCGCGGACCTTGGCCACGATCTCGAGCGCGGTGGCCGGCTGCGAGAGGAGGTAGCCGCCGCGGCAGCGGCCGAGCACCTTCTTCACGGGGCAGCCGAAGTTGATGTCGATCACGTCGTAGCCTTCGGCCACGAGCCGCTCGGCGGCGGGGGGGAAGTCGTCGGGGTTGGCGCCCATCAGCTGGCCGCCGACGGGATGCTCCTCGTCGGCCACGGCAAGGCGGGCCAGGTTCCGACGGTTGGTGCCGACGGTCGCCACGAACTGGTCGAGCAGCACCTCGCCGAGCGCGTAGGCGGCACCGTGGCGGCGGGCGAGCACCCGCATCGCCCGGTCGCTGTAGCCGGAGAGGGCCGCCTGCACCACCGGCGCTCCGATCGGCACGCCGCCAATCGAGAGCCGGCGGTCGTGGGGGATGGCGATGGTCACGTGAGCACCGGGCAGGTGTCGAACCAGGTCCGGCCCTGGGCGGCCATCCATTCGAAGCTCGACATCGGCCCCCAGTCGCCATGCTCGTACACGGCGGGCGGAGGAAGGGTCGGCGCCGCCCACGCCTGGGCGAACGGATCAATGATCTCCCACGACTTCTCCACCTCGTCGGCGCGGGCGAAGAGGCTGGCATCGCCCTCCATCACGTCGAGCAAAAGCGGCTCGTAGGCCTCGGGCAGGCGGCCGGCGAACCGCCGCGAATAGCTGAAGTCGAGATCCGTGAGGCGGAGGTGCATGCCGGCGCCGGGCACCTTGGTGTGGAAGTGGAGCTGGATACCCTCGGCAGGCTGAATCTGAATCACGAGCCGGTTGGCCTCGCGGGCGTGTGCCGGTGTGCCGTTGGCGAAGAGTTCGAGCGGCGGCTGCCGAAACCCGATCACGATCTGCGTCGTCCGGCAGCTCATCGCCTTTCCGCTCCGCAGGTAGAAGGGCACGCCCTGCCACCGCCAGTTGTCGATCTCCAGGCGGATCGCGCCAAACGTGGCGGTGCGGCTGTCCGCGGGCACGCCCGGCTCCTGCAGGTAGCCGCGGTACTGGCCGCGGATGCCGGCGGCGGCAGCGTCGGCGGCGTCGAGCGGCCGGATCGCCTCGAGCACCTTCACCTTCTCATTGCGGACGGCGCTGGCGTTGAACCGTGCCGGCGCCTCCATGGCAGTGACCATGAGGAGCTGGAGCAGGTGGTTCTGGAACATGTCGCGGAGCACGCCGGCCGAGTCGTAGTAACCGCCACGGCGGCCCACGGGCACCTCCTCCGCCACCGTGATCTGCACGTGGTCTACATAGCGCCGATTCCAGATCGGCTCGAAGATGGTGTTGGCGAATCGCAGGGCGAGGATGTTTTGCACCGACTCCTTGCCGAGGTAGTGGTCGATGCGGAAGACCTGGCTCTCACGGAACACCGTGTGGATGTGGGCGTTGAGGGCCTGAGCGGTCGCCTGATCGGTGCCGAAGGGCTTTTCCACGACGATCCGCCGGGCACCGCGATCCTGTGTCGCCATGCCGTGCTCGCCGAGGGCTGAGATCACGGGTTCGTAGAACTGTGGCGCCGTGGCCAGGTAGTAGATCCGGTCGGCGTCGCCGCCCCCCTCCAGTTCCCGGAGACGCGTTTCGAGTCGACCGATATCGGCCGACACACCGATGTCGCCCGGCTGGTAGTGGATCGAGGCGGCGAACCGCTGCCACGAGTCGTCGTCGAGAGGGCCGCAGTTGCAGTGCTTCGCGGTGGTGTCGCGGAGGCTTGCCCGCCACTCCGCGTCGCTCATGGGCGTCCGGGAAAAGCCGACGATCCGCGTGTCGGCGGGGAGCGATCCGCCCCGCATCAGGTTGTAGAGCGCGGGCACCAGTTTGCGGCTCGTCAGGTCGCCCGACGCCCCGAAGATCACGATGGTGTGGGGCATCCGCGTGTTTCCTGCGTGTGACGGCAACTGCCGTGGGGAAGGTCGTCAACAAAGGCGGCCCGGATGGCCGCCGCGGCGGAGGTGAGAATCGTCGGCGTTCCCACCGGCCGCCCCACGCTCGCGGGGGCCGGGCATGGCCCCGCGGGCAGACACTCAAATGCTCATGCCGGTGAAGCCGCCATCGACGTAGATTTCTGTGCCTGTGATGAAGCTTCCGGCAACGGGCGCGCAGAGCAGGATCGCGGCGCCGAGCAGTTCCTCGGGGCTCCCGAAGCGGTTCATCGGGGTCTTGTTCATGATCGACGCGGTCCGCTCCGGCGAGAGGATCTTCTTGTTCTGCTCGGCGGGAAAGAAGCCGGGGCAGAGCACGTTCACCCGCACCCCCTTGGGGGCCAGTTCGCGGGCCACGTTCTTGGTGTAGTTCACGACCGCCGCCTTCGACGCGGAGTAGATGAACACCTTCGAGAGCGGCTTGTCGGCCGACACGCTGCCAATGTTGAGGATCGCACCGCCGCCGTGGCCGGCCAGGTGGGCCCCGAAGATCTGACAGCCGAGGTGGGTGCTCTTGAGATTGGTGTCGAGGACCTTGGCGAAGTCGTCGTCTGGAATGTCGAAGTAGGGTACCGACGAGTTCACGCCGGCGCAGTTGACGAGGATGTCGGCCTTCCCCCGCGCGTTGATCGTGGCGTCGAGCAGGGCCGTCACGCTCTCGCGGTCGGTGGCGTCCACACTGACGAAGGTTGCGTCGCCGCCGCCATCACGAATCGCGGCCACGCGAGCCTCGCCGCGGTCGGCACCACGGCCAGCGACAACCACAAATGCACCCGCCTTGGCGAGCCCGTCGGCGAGCGCCCCACCGAGCACGCCGGTGCCGCCGACCACGACGGCCGTCTTGCCCGACAGCGAAAACATCTTTTCGAGGTAGCCATCGGCCATGGTCGGAATCTCCTCGGGATCAGCTGAGGGGCTGGCGCAGGTCGAGCCATTCGGTGTGGTAGGTGCCGGGCTTGTCGGTCCGCTCGTAGGTATGGGCGCCGAAGTAATCCCGCTGGGCCTGGAGCAGGTTGGCCGGCAGGGAGGCGTGGCGATAGCCGTCGTAGTAGGCCAGCGCCGACATGAACGCGGGCACCGGCACGCCGATTGTGGCCGCCGTGGCCACCACGTGCCGCCACGAGTCTTGCGTGCTGGCGAGGGCTTCGGTGAAGTAGGGGGCGAGCATCAGGTTTTCGAGGTCGGGCTGCGCCTTGTAGGCCTCGGCGATCCGGTCGAGGAACTGGGCCCGGATGATGCATCCGCCCCGCCACATCATGGCGATGGCGCCGAAGTCGAGGTGCCAGTCGTGCTCCTTGGCGGCGGCCGCAAGTTGCACGTAGCCCTGGGCGTAGCTGGCGATCTTCGAGGCGTAGAGGCCTTGGCGGACCTGCTCGACGAAGGTGTGACGGTCGCCGTGGTTTCGTTTGTCGGGGCCCTTCAGCAGGGCGCTGGCCCGCACCCGCGCGTCTTTCAGGGCCGACAGGCAGCGGGCGTAGACGGCCTCGGTGACCAGCGTGCTCGGCACGCCGAGGTCGAGAGCCAGTTGGCTCATCCACTTCCCGGTCCCCTTGGCGCCGGCCTTGTCGAGGATGCGGTCGACGATGAAGTCACCGCTGTCGGGATCCTTGACGGTGAAGATGTCGCGGGTGATTTCGATCAGGTAGCTGTCGAGTTCGCCGCGGTTCCAGTCGCCGAAGACTTTGGACAGTTCGGGGTTGGTGAGCCCGGCGCCGTGCTTGAGCAGCGAGTAGGCCTCGCAGATCAGCTGCATGTCGCCGTACTCAATCCCGTTTTGCACCATCTTCACGTAGTGGCCGGCACCGCGTGGG